>NZ_WJRS01000023.1:0-97835 GCF_028895205.1 Pseudomonas sp. ITEM 17296
GTGCTGCGAAGCGCCGCGCGGGCGGCGCTCGATCTCACAGGCGCTGAAGGTGTTGTGACAAGCCCAGCGTTCCCTACTCGCCTTCGTCGAAGTAGTTGTTGATCAACTCGACCAGCGCGTCCAGCGCGTCGTTGTCCTGTTCGCCTTCGGTCAGCAAGTGCACTTGGGTGCCTTTGCCTGCCGCGAGCATCATCACCGCCATGATGCTCTTGCCGTCCACCAGCTTGTCTGGTGCGCGGCCTACCTTGACCTGGCAGGGAAAGCGCCCGGCCACGCCGACGAACTTGGCCGCCGCCCGGGCATGCAGGCCCAGCTTGTTGATGATGGTGATTTCGCGGGCGGGCATCGTGGGGTGGATCCTGTGGGCTAGAGGTCGCGGTGGCGGACCTGGACGTTTTTCAGGGATTGCTGCAGCAACGTGCCGAGGCGTTCGGTCAGGTACACCGACCGGTGATGGCCACCGGTGCAGCCAATGGCGATGGTGACATAGGCGCGGTTGCTGGCGGCGAAGCGGGGCAGCCATTTAAGCAGGTAGCTGGAAATGTCGTTGAACATCTCTTCGACGTCCGGCTGGGCGGCGAGGTAGTCGATTACCGGTTGTTCGAGACCAGAATGCTCACGCAGTTCGGGCTTCCAGTAGGGGTTGGGCAGGCAGCGCACGTCGAACACCAGGTCGGCATCGACCGGCATACCACGTTTGAAGCCAAAGGATTCGACCAGGAACGCGGTGCCAGGCTCTGGCTGGTTGAGCAGGCGCAGCTTGATCGAGTCGCGCAACTGGTAAAGGTTGAGGCTGGTGGTGTCGATCTTGAGGTCGGCAAGGTCGGCGATCGGCCCCAGCATGTCGCTTTCCACGCGTATCGCTTCTGCCAGGGAACGGTCGGCATTGGTCAGCGGGTGACGCCGACGGGTCTCCGAAAAGCGCTTGAGCAGGGTGTCTTCGTCGGCATCCAGGTACAGCACATCACACTTGATATGCCGGGCTCGGGCCTCTTCGAGCAGCTCGGGGAAACGCGTCAGGTGGCTGGGCAGGTTGCGCGCGTCAATCGACACGGCGACCTTGGGCTGCAGCAACTCGGTATTGATCAAGGCATCTTCCGCAAGCTGCGGCAGCAGCCCGGCGGGAAGGTTGTCGATGCAATAGAAACCGTTGTCTTCCAGGACATCGAGGGCGGTGCTCTTGCCGGAGCCGGACCGGCCGCTGACGATGATCAGGTGCATGTTCAGTGCTCGTTCTGTACGTCCAGGACAACCTGGTACAGGGCCTCGTTACTGCTGGCGGCACGCAGACGATCACGGACCTCTTTGCGATCGAGCATGCTGGCGATCTGGCGCAGCAGTTCCAGGTGCGCATCGGTGGCAGCTTCGGGCACCAGCAGGACGAACAGCAGGTCCACAGGTGCGCCATCGATGGCGTCGTAGTCGATCGGCGCCTCCAGGTGCAGCAGTGCGCTGACCGGGGCGGTGCATCCTTCGAGTCGGCAGTGGGGGATGGCAATGCCGTTGCCGAACCCGGTCGAACCGAGTTTTTCACGGGCGACCAGTTTTTCGAAGACGTCTTGCATCTCCAGCTCTGGCACTTGTTCGGCGATGACGGTGGCGACCTTTTCGAGGGCGCGCTTCTTACTGCCGCCCGGCACGTTCACGAGGGAACGGCCGGGGGTCAGGATGGTTTCAAGTCGGATCATGGATGAGGGGGATCAGCGGGCAGCTGCACCTTGCAGCAGGCTTTGCTGTTTTTCCTTGTGTTTTTTCAGTTGGCGGTCGAGCTTGTCGGCCAAGGCGTCGATCGCTGCATACATGTCTTCGTGTTCCGCGTTGGCTACCACTTCACCGCCCGGAATCTGCAGGGTCGCTTCGACCTTCTGCTGCAGCTTCTCGACCTTCATGATGACCTGCACGTTAGTGATCTTGTCGAAGTGACTTTCCACGCGGGCGAGCTTTTCAAGCACATAATCGCGCAGCGGCTGGGTGACTTCTACATGCTGTCCACTGATATTGACTTGCATACAGCTTCTCCTTTATTGCCCGTGCATAAAGAGGCAAGTCTTGCACCTGCCCCAAAAACGCTGTGGCACATACCAGGGGCTACATCAGTCGCTTGCGCTCGCTCGACGGTGCGATGCCGAGAGACTCGCGGTACTTGGCGACGGTGCGACGGGCTACCTGGATGCCTTGTGCCTCCAGTAAACCAGCGATCTTGCTGTCACTCAATGGCTTTTTCTGATTTTCCGCCGCAACCAGTTTCTTGATGATCGCGCGGATCGCTGTGGACGAGCATTCTCCGCCTTCAGCGGTGCTGACGTGGCTTGAGAAAAAGTATTTCAGTTCGTAGATGCCGCGGGGCGTGTGCATGTATTTTTGCGTGGTAACCCGCGAAATGGTCGACTCGTGCATGCCGACGGCTTCGGCGATGTCATGCAGGACCAACGGCTTCATCGCTTCGTCGCCATGGTCGAGGAAGCCGCGCTGATGCTCGACGATCTGCGTGGCCACTTTCATCAGGGTTTCGTTGCGGCTTTGCAGGCTCTTGATGAACCAGCGCGCTTCTTGCAGCTGATTGCGCATGAAGGTGTTGTCGGCGCTGGTGTCGGCGCGGCGGACAAAGCCTGCGTACTGCGGGTTGACGCGCAGGCGCGGGATGGCTTCCTGGTTCAGCTCCACCAGCCAGCGGTCGCTGTCCTTGCGCACGATGACGTCGGGCACGACGTACTCGGGCTCGCTCGATTCGATCTGCGAGCCAGGGCGCGGGTTGAGGCTTTGCACCAGCTCGATGACCTGGCGCAGCTCGTCTTCCTTGATCTTCATGCGCCGCATCAGCTGGCTGTAGTCGCGGCTGCCCAGCAGGTCGATGAAATCGGTGACCAGGCGTTTGGCCTCGGCCATCCACGGCGTGCTGGCCGGTAGCTGGCGCAGTTGCAGCAGCAGGCATTCGCCCAGGTTGCGTGCGGCGATGCCGGCAGGCTCGAACTGCTGAATGCGGTGCAGGACTGCTTCGACCTCGTCCAGCTCGATATCCAGTTCGGGGTCGAAACCGGCGCAGATCTCTTCGAGGGTGTCTTCGAGGTAGCCCTGGCCATTGATGCTGTCGATCAGGGTGACGGCGATCAGGCGATCGGTGTCGGACATCGGCGCCAGGTTCAACTGCCACAGCAGGTGGCTTTGCAGGCTTTCGCCGGCCGATGTGCGGGTGGTGAAGTCCCACTCGTCGTCATCGTTGCTCGGCAGGCTGCTGGCGCTGGTCTGGTAGATGTCTTCCCAGGCGGTATCGACGGGCAGCTCGTTGGGGATTCGCTCGCTCCACTCGCCGTCTTCCAGGTTTTCGGCACTGTTGGTGCTTTCCTGGAAGCTGTTGTCCTGGACTTCGGCGGCCGGTTTGTTCTCGGCGTTATCGGCCATCGGGTCGCTGTTGTCGAAGTCCTCGCCGTCTTCCTGACGTTCGAGCATCGGGTTCGATTCCAGCGCTTCCTGGATTTCCTGTTGGAGGTCCAGGGTAGAGAGCTGGAGGAGGCGGATGGCCTGTTGCAACTGAGGAGTCATCGTCAGTTGCTGGCCCATTTTTAGGACGAGCGATGGTTTCATGGCAGGGGCTTAATACCTTGTTCGCCGGCGCGCATGCGCCATCCACTACACGAGGGCGCCGGAGCGCCAAATTCAAGCAAGTTTTATGCCTTAAATTGTAGCGTTTGCCTAGAGCACCGTAACAACTTAAACCCCGACAGGGTCGATTTGCCAGTGCTCCAGGTGCGTCCCGGGGTCAGAGCCGGAACTCGTGACCCAGGTAAACCTCTTTGACCAGTTCGTTGGCCAGGATGGTCTCGGCGTCGCCTTCGGCGATCAGTCGGCCATCATTGACGATATAGGCGGTTTCGCAGATATCCAAGGTCTCACGCACGTTGTGGTCGGTAATCAGTACGCCGATCCCCTTGGCCTTGAGGTGGTGGATGATCTGCTTGATGTCACCGACGGAAATCGGGTCGACGCCCGCGAAGGGTTCGTCGAGCAGGATGAACTTCGGTGCGGTCGCCAGGGCGCGTGCGATCTCGACACGGCGGCGCTCGCCACCCGAGAGGCTCATGCCGAGGTTGTCGCGGATGTGGCTGATGTGGAACTCCTGCAGCAGGCTTTCCAGCTCCTTGCGGCGGCCGTCGCGGTCGAGCTCCTTGCGGGTCTCGAGGATTGCCATGATGTTGTCGGCCACCGACAGCTTGCGGAAGATCGAAGCTTCCTGCGGCAGGTAGCCGATGCCGGCTCGCGCGCGACCGTGCATGGGCTGGTGGCTGACATCGAGGTTGTCGATCAGCACGCGCCCTTGCTCAGCCTGGACCAGGCCGACGATCATGTAGAAGCAGGTGGTCTTGCCGGCGCCGTTAGGGCCGAGCAGGCCGACGATCTGGCCGCTGTCGATCGACAGGCTGACGTCGCGCACGACTTGCCGACCCTTGTAGCTCTTGGCCAGGTGCTGGGCTTTGAGGGTTGCCATTTACTCGGCCTTCTTCTTCGGCTGGATCACCATGTCGATGCGCTGACGTGGTTGAGTCACGTTGCCACCACGACCGGCGGTCGCAACCTGGGTCTTGGTGTTGTAGACGATCTTCTCGCCTTCAGTGGTGTTGCCTTCATTCTCGACCTTGGCGCGGTCGGTGAGGATCACCGTGTCTTTCTGCGCCTGGTACTGAATGGTCACGGCCCAGCCTTTCATCTTGTCCGGCTTGGCGGTGCTCTGCTGCTGTTCGAAGTAGGCCAGGTTGCCCACCGAGGTGACCACGTCGATGTCGCCATTGGCGGCGCGGGTCATGGTCACGGTGTTGCCTTTGATCATCATCGAACCTTGGGTGATGATGACGTCACCGGTGTAGGTGGCCACGCCTTGCTTGTCGTCCAGGTGCGCGTTGTCGGCCTGGATGCGGATAGGCTGGTCACGGTCGGTCGGCAGTGCGAAGGCGCTCGCGCTTCCCAGTGCTGCGCTCAGGCTGAGCAAAAGGGGGAGGGTTTTAACGAGCCTCATACTGTCCTCTTACGTTAGAGAGCAGGTCCATCCTGCCTTCTTTCAAATACGCTTTCATTCCTTTGCCCGTGGTCGTGCCACCGGCGCCGTCGATTCTAACGGCTTGCTCGGTCTGCGCATATTGCTTCTGCGGGAATACGGTCATGCGTGAGCTGGTGATAATCGTTTCACGCTTCTTTTCGTCGGTGCGGGCAATGCGCACCTGGTCGATCAGCTCGACCTCGGTGCCGTCCGGGTTGACCTCGGCACGGACACTTTGCACGTGCCACGGGTACTCGGTGCCGCGGTACATGTGCAGGTCTGGCGTGGTCACCAGTGTGACCTCGGTGGCCGTCAGGTGTTCGACCTTGTCGGCGGTCATTTCGTACTGCAACTTGCCGTCGGGCAGGAACTGCACGCTGTGGGCATTGATCGCGTAGTAGTCGATGGCGCTCTCGTCGACCTGGGCCGTGGGCTGGTCGAGGAAGCTCTCGGGGCTGACATTCCAGTAGCCGATCGCCGCCAGCAGGGCGCCGATGGCCACGAGCAGCACAATATTGCGGGCTTTCTTGCTGAACATGAGCAGCCTTAAAGGTAATGTGCGTTGGCAGCGTCCAGGGTGCCCTGGGCCTGCATGATCAGTTCACAAAATTCACGCGCCGCGCCTTCACCGCCGCGGGCCTGGGTCACCCCGTGCGCATGTTGGCGAACGAAGGGGGCGGCGTTGGCCACCGCCATGCCCAGGCCGACCCGGCGGATCACCGGCAGGTCGGGCAGGTCGTCGCCCAGGTAGGCGACTTGTTCATAGCTTAGGCCGAGTTCGGCGAGCAAGCCGTCGAGTACCACCAATTTGTCCTCGCGGCCCTGGTACAGGTGCGGGATGCCGAGGTTTTTCGCACGTCGCTCGACCACCGGGGTTTTGCGCCCGCTGATAATTGCCGTGGTCACGCCCGATGCCATGAGCATCTTGATGCCCTGGCCGTCGAGGGTGTTGAAGGTCTTGAACTCGCTGCCGTCTTCGAGGAAGTACAGGCGGCCGTCGGTGAGCACGCCGTCAACGTCGAACACGGCAAGCTTGATGGCCTGGCCACGTTGAATCAAATCCTGGGTCATTTACATTACTCCGGCGCGCAACAGGTCGTGCATGTTCAGGGCGCCGGTCGGGCGGTCGTCCTGGTCGACCACCACCAGCGCGTTGATCTTGTGGTCTTCCATGATTTTCAGCGCCTCGGCGGCCAGCATTTCGGCGCGGGCGGTCTTGCCATGCACGGTCATCACCTGGTCGATCAAGGTGGTGTGCATGTCGATATTGCGGTCCAGGCTGCGGCGTAGGTCGCCGTCGGTGAAGATCCCAGCCAGTTTGCCGTCCGGTTCGAGGATCACGGTCATGCCCAGGCCTTTGCGTGACATTTCCAGCAGCGCGTCCTTGAGCAGGGTGCCGCGTGCCACCTGGGGCAGTTCGGCGCCTGCGTGCATCACGTTCTCGACCTTGAGCAGCAGGCGGCGGCCAAGGGCGCCACCGGGGTGCGAAAAGGCGAAGTCTTCGGCAGTGAAACCACGGGCTTCGAGCAGGGCGATGGCCAGGGCGTCGCCCAGCACCAGCGCTGCGGTGGTCGAAGAGGTGGGTGCCAGGTTCAGCGGGCAGGCCTCCTGGGTGACGCGGGCGTCGAGGTTGACCTCGGCAGCCTGGGCCAGGGGCGAATCGGCGTTGCCGGTCAGGCTGATCAGTTGGATGCCGAGGCGCTTGATCAGCGGCAGCAAGGTGATGATTTCTGCAGTGCTGCCAGAATTGGACAGGGCCAGGATGACATCGTCCCGGGTGATCATGCCCATGTCGCCATGGCTGGCTTCGGCCGGGTGCACGAAGAACGCAGGCGTACCGGTGCTGGCCAGGGTGGCGGCGATCTTGTTGCCGATATGCCCCGACTTGCCCATGCCGACCACCACGACCCGGCCCTTGCTGGCCAGAATCAGCTCGCAGGCCTTGACGAAGTTGGCGTCGATACGCGGCGCCAGGCTTTCCACGGCCTCGACTTCGAGGCGCAAGGTGCGCAGGGCGGACTGGATCAGCTCACTGGATTGGCTCATGTCGTCAAACAATGCCTGATGAAAAGGCGGCGATTATAGCCGCAATGGAAGAAAGCCTCATCCTTTCGATTGCCCGGCAAATGCCATGGAAGTCTGTCGTTGTGCTGAACGACACGTTCCATGGCCTTGGGGCCGCCCTGTCAGCGGTGCTATAGTTCGCCGCTATTCGGCCTGTCAGGGGCACGTGTGCCTTCACGATGAGGGCAAGCGTCCACTAGGACGAGGCTGCACTAGCAAGGAGTCTAGATGAGTGTGGATAGCGCCTACGCGGTCGAGTTGAAGGGAGTGACCTTCAAGCGCGGTTCGCGCAGCATTTTCAGCAATGTCGACATACGCATCCCGCGCGGCAAGGTCACCGGCATCATGGGGCCATCGGGTTGCGGCAAGACCACATTGCTACGCCTGATGGGTGCGCAACTGCGTCCGTCCAGCGGCGAGGTATGGGTAGCCGGGCTGAACCTGCCGACGCTGTCGCGCAGCGACCTGTTCGACGCGCGCAAGCAGATGGGCGTGCTGTTCCAGAGTGGCGCGCTGTTCACTGACCTCGATGTATTCGAGAACGTGGCCTTCCCGCTGCGCGTGCACACCCAGCTGTCGGAAGAGATGATTCGCGACATCGTGTTGATGAAACTGCAGGCTGTCGGCCTGCGCGGTGCCATCGACCTGATGCCTGACGAACTGTCCGGTGGCATGAAGCGCCGGGTGGCGCTGGCGCGTGCGATCGCCCTGGACCCGCAGATCCTCATGTACGACGAACCGTTCGTCGGCCAGGATCCGATCGCCATGGGGGTACTGGTGCGCCTGATCCGCCTGCTCAACGATGCCTTGGGCATCACCAGCATCGTGGTTTCCCACGACCTGGCCGAAACCGCCAGCATTGCCGACTACATCTACGTGGTAGGGGATGGCCAGGTGCTGGGGCAGGGCACGCCCGACGAGCTGATGGGCTCGGACAACCCGCGTATTCGCCAGTTCATGAAAGGCGACCCGGATGGCCCGGTACCCTTCCACTTTCCCGCGCCTGATTACCGCGCCGACCTGCTGGGGGCGCGTTGATGCGCAGAAAATCCTTACTCGAACGTGTTCGCCTGTTCGGTCGCTCGGCGATCGACGTGCTGGCCGTGCTCGGGCGTTCCTGTCTGTTTCTGTTCCATGCGCTGATCGGGCGTGGCGGTATTGGCGGTGGCTTCCAGCTGCTGACCAAGCAGCTGTACTCGGTGGGCGTGCTGTCGCTGGCGATCATCGTCGTGTCCGGTGTGTTCATCGGCATGGTGCTGGCGCTGCAGGGGTACAGCATCCTGACCAAGTACGGCTCTGAACAGGCGGTCGGGCAGATGGTGGCCCTGACCCTGCTGCGTGAGCTCGGGCCGGTGGTGACCGCACTGTTGTTCGCCGGCCGCGCAGGGTCTGCGCTGACCGCCGAGATTGGCAACATGAAGTCCACCGAGCAGCTGTCGAGCCTGGAAATGATCGGCGTCGACCCGCTCAAGTACATCGTTGCGCCACGCCTGTGGGCCGGTTTCATCTCGCTGCCGCTGCTGGCGCTGATCTTCAGCGTGGTCGGCATCTGGGGTGGGTCGTGGGTCGCCGTGGATTGGTTGGGCGTCTACGAGGGCTCGTTCTGGGCCAACATGCAGAACAGTGTTTCCTTCACCGACGACGTGCTGAACGGCTTGATCAAGAGCCTGGTGTTCGCCTTCGTCACCACCTGGATCGCCGTATTCCAGGGGTACGACTGTGAGCCCACCTCAGAAGGGATCAGCCGTGCCACCACCAAGACCGTGGTCTATGCCTCGTTGGCTGTCCTGGGTCTGGACTTTATTCTGACCGCCTTGATGTTTGGAGATTTCTGATGCAAAACCGCACCCTGGAAATCGGTGTCGGCCTGTTCCTCCTGGCCGGGATCCTGGCGCTGCTGCTGCTGGCCCTGCGAGTCAGCGGGCTGTCGGCCAGCCCGAGCAGCGATACCTATAAAGTTTATGCGTACTTCGACAATATCGCCGGTTTGACGGTCAGAGCTAAAGTGACCATGGCCGGTGTGACGATCGGCAAGGTCACCGCCATCGATCTGGACCGTGATTCCTACACCGGTCGGGTGACGTTGCAGCTGGACAAGACCGTCGACAACCTGCCGACCGATTCCACTGCTTCGATCCTGACCGCCGGGTTGCTGGGCGAGAAGTACATCGGCATCAGCGTGGGCGGCGAAGACGACGTGCTCAAGGATGGCGCGACCATCCACGACACCCAGTCGGCACTGGTGCTGGAAGATCTGATTGGCAAGTTCCTGCTCAACTCCGTTGGCAAGGAACCGAAAGAAGCGCAACCGGCTAATTAAGGAGTTTCCATGATTTCGATCCTGCGACGTGGCCTGCTGGTCCTGCTGGCGGCCTTCCCTTTGCTGACCGTGGCGGCGCAGACGCCTCACGATGTGGTGCAAGGCACGACCAACGAATTGCTTGGCGACCTCAAGGCCAACAAGGAGCAGTACAAGTCCAACCCCAACGCCTTCTACGATGCGCTCAACCGCATCCTTGGCCCGGTGGTGGACGCTGACGGCATTTCCCGCAGCATCATGACCGTGAAGTATTCGCGCAAGGCCACGCCTGAGCAGATGCAGCGCTTCCAGGAGAACTTCAAGCGCAGCCTGATGCAGTTCTATGGCAACGCCCTGCTGGAATACAACAACCAGGGCATCGTCGTTGACCCGGCCAAGGCTGATGACGGCAAGCGTGCCAGCGTCGGCATGAAGGTGACCGGCAACAACGGCGCCGTGTACCCGGTGCAGTACACCCTGGAGAACATTGCCGGCGAGTGGAAGGTGCGTAACGTCATCGTCAACGGCATCAACATCGGCAAACTGTTCCGCGACCAGTTCGCCGATGCCATGCAGCGCAACGGCAACAACCTGGACAAGACCATCGATGGTTGGGCCGGTGAAGTGGCCAAGGCCAAGGAAACCGCCGATAAGTCGCCCGAGAAGGCAGTGCAATGAGTGAGGCTGGCGTAAGCATGGCCGAGCCGGGCGTACTGCGTTTGACCGGCGTGCTGGACTATCGCAGCGGCCCGGCCTTGCGCAAGCAAGGCAAGGCATTGATCGACGCCTCGCGCGAGCCGCACATGGTGCTGGATTGCTCGGCCGTGGCGAAATCGTCCAGCGTCGGCCTGTCGCTGCTGCTGGCGTTTATCCGCGATGCCCAGGCGGCCGGCAAGGCCTTCGAGGTACGCGGTATGCCCGACGACATGCGGGAAATTGCCGGGGTCTATGACCTCGATGAAGTGCTGGCTACTTGATGGCAATGCACTGAAGGATGGCCCCTCGGTCAGCGCACGCCCTCAGTGGGCTTCGCAGGCGGGGGGCTTTTTTGTATGATGGCCGACCCGTGCGCATCGGGCGCCGATTGAGGTTGAGCATGCAGGCCGTAGAAGTTAAAAGCTTCCTTGAAGAAAAATTGCCGGGATCCCGGGTCGAAGTTGAAGGCGAAGGCTGCAACTTCCAGTTGAACGTGATCAGCGACGAGTTGGCTGGCCTGAGCCCGGTCAAGCGTCAGCAGGCGATCTATGCTCACCTTAATCCCTGGATCGCCAATGGCAGCATCCATGCGGTAACCATGAAATTTTTCAGCAGCGCAGCCTGGGCTGAGCGCACCTGAGCCAACTTGGCGGCGAGACTCCAATGGACAAACTGATTATTACTGGCGGCGCTCGCCTTGACGGCGAGATCCGCATTTCGGGCGCGAAGAACGCGGCATTGCCGATTCTGGCGGCGACCCTGCTGGCTGACGGCCCGGTCACCGTGGCCAACCTGCCGCACCTGCACGACATCACCACCATGATTGAGCTGTTCGGGCGCATGGGCATCGAGCCTGTGATCGACGAGAAGCTGTCTGTGGAAATCGACCCACGCACCATCAAGACGCTGGTCGCGCCGTACGAGCTGGTCAAGACCATGCGCGCCTCGATCCTGGTGCTGGGCCCGATGGTTGCGCGTTTCGGCGAGGCTGAAGTAGCCCTGCCTGGCGGTTGCGCCATCGGTTCGCGCCCTGTCGACCTGCACATCCGTGGCCTTGAAGCCATGGGTGCGAAGATCGAAGTCGAAGCTGGCTACATCAAGGCCAAGGCGCCTGAGGGTGGCCTGCGCGGTGCGCACTTCTTCTTCGACACCGTCAGCGTGACCGGTACCGAGAACATCATGATGGCCGCTGCCCTGGCCAAAGGCCGCAGCGTGCTGCAAAACGCTGCCCGTGAACCTGAAGTGGTCGACCTGGCCAACTTCATCAACGCCATGGGCGGCAATGTTCAGGGCGCTGGCACCGACACCATCACCATCGAAGGCGTCGAGCGTCTGCACTCGGCCACTTACCGCGTCATGCCCGACCGTATCGAAACCGGTACCTACCTGGTCGCCGCAGCCGTCACCGGCGGCCGCGTCAAGGTCAAGGACACCGACCCGACCATCCTTGAAGCGGTACTGGAAAAACTCAAGGAAGCGGGCGCCGACATCACCACCGGTGAAGACTGGATCGAGCTGGACATGCACGGCAAGCGGCCCAAGGCCGTCAACCTGCGTACCGCGCCGTACCCAGCGTTCCCGACCGACATGCAGGCGCAGTTCATCTCGCTCAACGCCATCGCCGAAGGCACTGGCGCGGTGATCGAGACGATCTTCGAAAACCGCTTCATGCACGTCTACGAAATGCACCGCATGGGCGCGCAGATCCAGGTCGAAGGCAACACCGCCATCGTCACCGGCGTCAAGACGCTGAAGGGCGCGCCAGTCATGGCCACCGACCTGCGTGCTTCCGCCAGCCTGGTACTGTCGGCGCTGGTGGCTGAAGGCGATACGTTGATCGATCGCATCTACCACATCGACCGTGGTTACGAGTGCATCGAGGAAAAACTGCAGATGCTGGGCGCCAAGATCCGCCGCGTACCGGGTTAATAGCCCGCAGGCGCACGATGTGGGAGCGGGCTTATCCCGCGAAGGAGGCACTGCGGTGTATGGCACCGGCGTTGCCGGTGTTCGCGGGGCTAGCCCGCTCCCACACACGAATTGAATAAGGTCGGGCCCAGGCCCGGCCGGCAGTAGCCGCTTAAGGACCGACGTTTCCCATGTTGACCATCGCGCTATCCAAAGGCCGAATTCTCGACGATACCCTGCCATTGCTGGCCGAGGCCGGTATCGTGCCGACCGAGAACCCGGACAAGAGCCGTAAACTGATCATCCCCACCACGCAGGACGACGTGCGCCTGCTGATCGTGCGTGCCACTGACGTGCCGACCTACGTCGAGCATGGCGCCGCCGACCTCGGTGTGGCTGGCAAGGACGTGCTGATGGAGTACGGCGGCCAGGGCCTGTACGAGCCGCTGGACCTGCAGATTGCCTGCTGCAAGCTGATGACCGCTGGCGTGGTCGGCGCACCTGAACCCAAGGGCCGTCTGCGCGTGGCCACCAAGTTCGTCAACGTCGCCAAGCGTTATTACGCCGAGCAGGGCCGTCAGGTCGACATCATCAAGCTGTATGGCTCGATGGAGCTGGCACCCCTGATCAACCTTGCCGACAAGATCATCGACGTGGTCGACACTGGCAACACCCTGCGCGCCAATGGCCTGGAACCCCAGGAAATGATCGCCACGATCAGCTCCCGCCTGGTGGTCAACAAAGCATCGATGAAGATGCAGCACGCCCGTATCCAGAGCCTGATCGACACCCTGCGCAAGGCCGTCGAATCGCGACACCGCGGCTGACTCCTGCGCGCGACCTCCGCTGTCGCGCCCGTCTATCCGCGTCATAGCCACTTTTCTCGGGTGCCCGCGCGGATGGACTGGTAGCCTAGGGCGCCTGAGCATTCGCTAATAATCGAGGCCCTCGCCATGACCGTGTCCACTGCAATTGCCCGTCTCAACGCCGCTGATCCGGATTTCGCCCGACATCTGGATCATCTGCTGAGCTGGGAAAGTGTGTCCGATGACGCGGTCAACCAGCGCGTGCTCGACATCATCAAGGCCGTGCGTGAGCGCGGCGACGCGGCGCTGGTGGAGTTCACCCAGCGCTTCGATGGTGTCGATGCTAAGTCCATTGATGACCTGATTCTCGGCCGTGAACGCCTTGAGCTTGCCCTCACGCGCATTACCGACACCCAGCGTGCAGCCCTGGAAAAAGCCGCCGAGCGCGTGCGCATCTACCACGAGCGGCAAAAGCAGGATTCCTGGCAGTACACCGAAGCTGACGGCACCGTGCTGGGCCAGAAGGTCACGCCGCTGGACCGCGCAGGCCTGTACGTACCAGGTGGCAAGGCGTCGTACCCGTCCTCGGTACTGATGAACGCCATTCCGGCCAAGGTTGCAGGCGTGACCGAAGTGGTCATGGTGGTGCCGACCCCGCGTGGCGAGGTCAACGAACTGGTGCTGGCCGCTGCCTGCATCGCCGGTGTCGACCGTGTGTTCACCGTGGGTGGCGCACAGGCCGTCGCCGCGCTGGCTTATGGCACCGAGAGCGTGCCGCAGGTGGACAAGATCGTCGGCCCGGGCAACATCTATGTCGCCACCGCCAAGCGCCACGTGTTCGGCCAGGTCGGCATCGACATGATCGCCGGCCCGTCGGAAATTCTCGTGGTGTGTGACGGCCAGACCGACCCGGACTGGATCGCCATGGACCTGTTCTCCCAGGCCGAGCACGACGAAGACGCCCAGGCCATCCTGGTCAGCCCGGACGCTGAGTTCCTCGACCGCGTTGCCGCCAGCATCGACAAGCTGCTGCCGACCATGGAACGCGCCGAGATCATCGAGAAATCGGTCAATGGCCGCGGCGCGCTGATCCAGGTGCGTGACATGCAGCAGGCCATCGACGTGGCCAACCGCATCGCTCCTGAGCACTTGGAGCTGTCGGTCGCCGACCCGCAGGCCTGGTTGCCGCAGATTCGCCACGCCGGTGCGATCTTCATGGGCCGCCACACCAGCGAAGCACTGGGTGACTACTGCGCAGGCCCCAACCACGTGTTGCCAACTTCCGGCACCGCGCGCTTTTCGTCGCCACTGGGGGTGTATGACTTCCAGAAGCGTTCGTCGATCATCTTCTGCTCCGAGCAGGGCGCATCCGAGCTGGGCCACACCGCGTCTGTCCTGGCCCGTGGCGAGTCGCTGACCGCCCACGCCCGCAGTGCTGAATACCGTATCCTGACCCAAGAGAAGGGGAACTGAACATGAGTCGATTCTGGAGCCCCTTCGTCAAGGACCTGGTGCCTTACGTGCCGGGCGAGCAACCCAAGCTGGCCCGCCTGGTCAAGCTCAACACCAACGAGAACCCCTATGGCCCGTCGCCCAAGGCGCTGGAAGCCATGCGCGGCGAGCTGAACGACAACCTGCGCCTGTACCCGGACCCGAACGGTGACCGGCTCAAGCAGGCGGTGGCCGAGTACTACGGCGTCACCCCGGGGCAGGTGTTTGTCGGCAACGGTTCGGACGAGGTGCTGGCGCACATCTTCCACGGCCTGTTCCAGCACGATGCACCGCTGCTGTTCCCGGACATCAGCTACAGCTTCTATCCGGTGTACTGCGGCCTGTATGGCATTGCCTACGAGCAAGTGGCGCTGGACGAGCAGTTCCAGATCCGCGTCGAGGACTACAAAAAGCCGAATGCCGGGATCATCTTCCCTAACCCGAATGCGCCGACCGGCTGCCTGATGCCGCTGCAAGCGGTCGAGCAACTGCTGCAGGGCAACCCGGATTCGGTGGTGGTGGTGGATGAGGCCTACATCGACTTTGGTGGCGAGACGGCCATCAGCCTGGTAGACCGCTACGACAACCTGCTGGTGACCCAGACGTTGTCCAAGTCCCGTTCGCTGGCTGGCCTGCGCGTTGGCTTGGCAGTGGGCCACCCGGACCTGATCGAAGCGCTGGAGCGGATCAAGAACAGCTTCAACTCCTACCCGCTGGACCGTGCGGCGATCGTCGGTGCAGCCGTGGCGTTCGAAGACCGTGCTTACTTCGAAGAAACCTGCCGCAAGGTGATCGACAGCCGTGAAGTGCTGGTCGAGCAACTGACGGCCAAAGGCTTCGAGGTACTGCCCTCGGCGGCCAACTTCATCTTCGCCCGTCACCCGCAGCAGGATGCGGCCGAGTTGGCGGCTCGCTTGCGTGAGCAAGGCGTGATCGTGCGGCACTTCAAGCAGGCGCGGATTGCCCAGTTCCTGCGGATTACCATTGGTACGCCGGAAATGAACCAGGCGTTGCTTGATGCGCTGAACTGATCAAGGCGGGCTCACGTAGCCGCCTGCTTCGATCTGACCCCGCCTGGCACTGATTGCCAGGCGGGGTTTTTGCTTTCAGGGCTGAACCTGGCTCTCAATAGGCGATTTCCTCGATGCTGTACGGCATGCCGGCAGGCCTGTTGCGTACGGCTGCCGGGGTGCCATCGAGTAGCAGCACGTAGTCGTTGACGTCATCCATACCGTCCGGGTCGGTCCACTGCTCGGCCCCAGCCGGTACTTGTGCAACCACATGCCCGTTCTTGAGGATGGTCACGTAGCCCTTGGCGGTACTGTGCCAGCGCAGGCGGGCAGTGGCTTCATCGGCCCTTGCTTTGCGAGCGCCCGTGTTACCCAGCAGGGGTGTGCCGTCGAGTAGCCATTGCGGCTCGAGTGTCAGCCCCATGTGGCGCAGGACGGTGGGTGCCACTGAGGTCTGCGCAGGCAGACGGTACAGGTTGTTCGGCCCTGGGTTTTCTTTCGGAATACTGGGCTGGGTCAGTTCTTTGTTCAGCGGTTTATTGCTGGCGATGAACATGGTCTTTTCCTGTTCTGTGACGCCGCCATGGCCTTTGCCCCAATAGTCGCGGCCATGGTCCGTGCTGACAATCACCAGCCAGTCTTCACGCAGATGGCGGCGGCTGCGTAGGTCGACCGCGTCCAGCAGTTCCCCCACTTGGTTGTCGGCCTTTCGTAGTGCCTGCTGGTAGCGGTTGTCGAAACCACCGTTGTGGCCGGCTGCATCAGGTTCGCCCAGCTGGATGAAGGTGAAGTCGGCGGGCGTGGTGTCGAGTATCTGCAGCGCCCGCGCGATGACGTTCTCGTCGGATAGGCCACTCTCGCGTACGTCGTTGCCGTGGGCGTCCTCGAGCAGGAATGCGGTGTTGATCGGCGACCAGTTCACCACGCTGGACAGGTAGGCGGTGGGCAGCGCCTGGCGCAGCCGTTTGAACAGGCTGGGGAAAGCCGGGGAGACCCGCAGCGACTCGGCATTCGAGTCAACGCCATGCTTGTTGCTCCAGACCCCGGTGAGCAGGCTTACCCAGCCAGGGCCGCTGAGCGTTGGTTGTTCGCTGGCCTTGCCGGTGATGCCGCCGGTGTAGGCGCTGCCGTAATACAGGCGTTGCTGCAGATTGCTGGCGTCGCCCAATGCTTCGTAACGGTCGAGTTGCACGCCTTCGATACCGATGATCAGGGTTTTCGGTTGGCGCGCAGGCTGCGCCGGGTCGCAAGCTGCCAGCAGCGTCAGTGTCATCAGAAGCAGGGCTGATAATCGCATGAAGGGGCATCCGGGAACGGTACAGCGAGCGTTGCAATAAAGCGTGGTGCTCACAACTGGCAGAAATACCAGGTGGTTTGCTGTTCGGAGGGCTTTCCATTAGGCTGCAGCAATTCATCGGATGATTGGTTGAATGTAATGAGCATAGAGCTGACCAAGCGTTCCCTGGTCGAACTTGCCGTGGAGCGCATGCGCGAGCGCATCCTCAACGGCGACTGGCAGGTAGGGCAGCGCCTGCCGACCGAGCCGGAGCTGGCCCAGGAATTGGGCATCAGCCGCAATACCGTGCGTGAGGCCATGCGCGTGCTGGCGTTCAGCGGCCTGGTGGAAATACGGCAGGGCGATGGCAGTTACCTGCGCACGGCCCAGGACCCGCTGATGGCGGTGCAGGCGATGTCCCGCTGCACCCCCGAGCAGGCGCGGGAGACTCGCCATATCCTCGAAGCCGAGGCCATCGGCCTGGCAGCGCTGCGCCGCACCGACGCCGACCTGCACGGGTTGCGTGAAGCCCTTGCGGGCAGCGCCGGGCATTTTCACGGTGACATCGATGCGTATGTGAGCTGCGACCTGGTGTTTCACCAGCGCTTGGTGGATGCCGCCCACAACCCGGCATTGAGTGAGTTGTACCGGTACTTTTCCGGCGTGGTGGCCGCTGCGCTGCAGCACAACATGACCACTGTTCCGCGCTGCCAGTCCACGTTCGATCTGCACGGGGAAATCCTCGACGCCATCGAGCAACGTGATTCGGAGCGGGCCAAGCGCCTGAGCCGGACCCTCATCGAATCCTGACCACGAGAAGCCCATGGCTGAATCAATGACCCGTAGCAACCCGCCCGGCGAGCGGGAACTCGACGAACTGCTGATCGACGCCGAAGCCGATGACGAGCAGGTGCAGCAACAGCCTGTGCTGCTGCGCCGGCCCTGGCTGTTGCTGCTGGGCCTGGTATTGGTGGCGCTGAACCTGCGGCCGGCCTTGTCGAGCATGGCGCCGGTGCTGGGCCTGGTGTCCGAAGGCCTGGGCTTGAGTGCCTCGCAGGCCGGTTTGCTGACCACCTTGCCGGTACTGTGCCTGGGCCTGTTCGCGCCACTGGCGCCGGTGCTGGCGCGACGTTTTGGCAGTGAACGGGTGATCCTCGGCATTCTCCTGACCTTGGCCTTGGGCATTGTGATGCGCAGTGCCTTTGGGGTGGCCGGGGTGTTCCTGGGCAGCCTCATGGCCGGCGCCAGCATTGGCATTATCGGCGTGCTGTTGCCGGGCATCGTCAAGCGCGACTTCCCACAGCATGCCGGCACCTTGACCGGGGTCTACACCATGGCGCTGTGCCTGGGGGCGGCCATGGCGGCCGGCGCCACGGTGCCCCTGGCCCAGCACTACGAAGGCAACTGGGCGCTGGGGCTGGGCTTCTGGGCCGTGCCGGCACTGTTGGCCATGTTGGTCTGGCTGCCGCAGGCGCGCCAGGGGCACGGCCTGCACAAGGTTGCCTATCGAGTGCGTGGCCTGTGGCGTGACCCACTGGCCTGGCAGGTGACCTTGTACATGGGCCTGCAATCGTCGCTGGCCTATATCGTTTTCGGTTGGTTGCCTTCGATTCTGATGGGTCGTGGTCTGAGCCCAACCGAGGCGGGGCTGGTGCTGTCGGGCTCGGTGATCGTGCAATTGATCAGCTCGCTCAGTGCGCCCTGGCTGGCCACGCGCGGGAAGGACCAGCGCTTGGCCATCGTAATTGTCATGCTGGTGACCCTGGCCGGGCTGTTTGGCTGCCTGTATGCGCCTATTTCCGGGCTGTGGGGGTGGGCGGTGCTGCTGGGCCTGGGGCAGGGCGGGACGTTTGCCCTGGCATTGACGTTGATCGTGCTGCGCTCCAAAGACGCCCATGTGGCGGCGAACTTGTCGAGCATGGCGCAAGGGGTGGGTTACACACTGGCGTCGATGGGGCCGTTTGCGGTGGGGGTGGTGCATGACCTGACCGGTGGCTGGGCGGCACTGGGGTGGATCTTTGCCGTGCTAGGCCTGGGTGCCATTGTTTTCGGGCTTGGGGCTGGGCGGGCGTTGCATGTGCAGGTGACCAGCGAAAAAGTCTGAGACTGATTGTGCCAGTGCTGGCCCATTCGCGGGGCAAGCCCGCTCCCACAGGATGGGAGTGCTTTCAGGGCTGCGGGCTCCTGTGGGAGCGGGCTTGTCCCGCGAATGGGCCGGCACTGGCGTAAGCGCATCGAGCAGATTATCGTGCACCTTTCGATCCCAGGATGGACCTGCCCCATGAGCGACGCCAACCGCGACCTGATCACCCGCTTCTACCAGGCCTTCCAGCGGCTGGATGCCGAGGCCATGGTGGCCTGTTACAGCGACGATATCGTCTTCAGCGACCCGGTCTTCGGTACCCTGCGCGGCAAGGATGCGGGCGACATGTGGCGGATGCTCACCACCCGCGCCAAGGACTTCACCCTGACCTTCGACAACGTCCGTGCGGACGAGCGCGGTGGCAGTGCGCACTGGGTCGCGACCTACCTGTTCAGCCAGACCGGCCGTACCGTGGTCAACGCTATCCAGGCGCGTTTTGTCATTCGCGATGGCTTGATCTGCCAGCATGACGACAGCTTCGACCTTTGGCGCTGGTCGCGCCAGGCATTGGGGGCGCCCGGGGTGCTGCTCGGCTGGTCGCCGCTGATTCAGAACAAGGTACGCCAGCAGGCGTTCAAAGGGCTGCGGGCGTTTCAGCACAGCCAAGGCAACTAACGGAAAGAGCAGGCGTCGTGAGTGAAGCAGTGCCGGATCAGGCGGTAAAACCCTGGTATGTCTACTTGGTGCGGGCGGCCAATGGGTCGCTGTATTGCGGGATCAGTGATGACCCGCATCGGCGCTTTCTGGCGCATCAGAAAGGGCAGGGCGCGCGATACTTCAAGACCAGCCCGGCGCAGGCGCTGGTGTACGTCGAGCAGTGGCCCGACAAAGGTGAAGCGCTGCGCCAGGAGCGGCTGGTGAAGCGGCTGCGTAAATCGGCCAAGGAGGCGCTGGTGGCCTCGTTCAGCAACGCCTAGCTCGCGCTACGCGCCCCAGGTGGTATCAGTCCTTGCGCCGCTTCAGCTGATCGATCAGCTGCGTCGGCAGCCCCTTGATGATCAAGGTCCCCGCCACCTCGTCATACTCCACCTTGTCGCCCAGCAGGTGCGCCTCGAAGCTGATCGACAGCCCCTCGGCACGGCCAGTGAAGCGGCGGAACTGGTTGAGGGTGCGTTTGTCTGCAGGGATCTCCGGCGACAGGCCGTAGTCTTTGTTGCGGATGTGGTCGTAAAACGCCTTCGGGCGGTCTTCGTCGATCAGGCTGGACAGTTCTTCAAGGGTCACCGGCTCGCCCAGCTTGGTTTGGGTGGTAGCGTAGTCGACCAGGGTCTGGGTCTTCTCGCGGGCCGACGCCTCGGGCAAGTCTTCGCTCTCGACGAAGTCGCTGAAGGCCTTGAGCAGGGTACGGGTTTCACCTGGGCCGTCGACGCCCTCCTGGCAGCCGATGAAGTCACGGAAGTAGTCGGAGACTTTCTTGCCGTTCTTGCCTTTGATGAACGAGATGTACTGCTTGGAATTCTGGTTGTTCTTCCACTCGGACAGGTTGATGCGCGCCGCCAGGTGCAGTTGGCCGAGGTCCAGGTGGCGCGATGGCGTCACATCGAGGTCTGCGTTCACCGCCACGCCTTCGCTGTGGTGCAGCAGGGCGATCGCC
Organism: Pseudomonas sp. ITEM 17296; assembly: GCF_028895205.1. Classification (NCBI taxonomy): domain Bacteria; kingdom Pseudomonadati; phylum Pseudomonadota; class Gammaproteobacteria; order Pseudomonadales; family Pseudomonadaceae; genus Pseudomonas; species Pseudomonas sp. ITEM 17296. The sequence continues at coordinate 20,317 of NZ_WJRS01000023.1, forward strand.
AGGTAATCGGTCATGCCTTGCTGGTAGTGGGCGAACAGGATGTGCCCGCCGGTGGACAGGTTGGACTCTTCCATCAGCTTTTGCAGGTGTTCGACGGCGATGCGGCTGAACGCCGCGAAGTCCTTTTCTGCTTCCAGGTACTGCTTCAACCAGCCACTGAGCGGGTAGGCACCCGATTCGCCGTGGAAGAAGCCCCACGCCTTGCCTTGCTTGGCGTTGTAGCTGTCGTTGAGGTCGGCCAGCAGGTTTTCGATGGCATCGGAGGCGCCCAGTTCGGTATCGCGTGCGTGCAGCACGGCGGGGCTGCCATCGGGCTTCTTGTCGATCAGGTGAACGATACAATGACGGATTGGCATGAAGTCCTCGGCGAGTCTGGGGGCGGTGCACGGCCGCGCTGCAAAAGTCGTCCAGTTTACCCCAGAGACAAGGTGATGCAGTGGCCGGATGTTGGCAGAAATGCCGGTTGTTCGTTTTTTGTTCAGTTTTGTGCGTTTTAAGCTAAAACCCCCGAAAAACCTGCATTAAATCGAAGTGCGCAGCGGATATTTATCCATTCCTGTGGTAGCTTTGCGCGGTCTTGCGCCCCTCGCGTGGCGCATTGCTGGCAGCACGCTAGCGTCGTGTCGAACCAAACGCCGATTTACGTATCTACATACGCGATTGGCGCGGCCCTCCAGAATTCAGGGGCTGGCCCGATAACGTCGTAGCTCGCTGCTTAACTACTGAATTTGATAGGGAAGGAACATCACCATGGCATTGACCAAAGACCAACTGATTGCCGACATCGCCGAATCGATCGCCGCGCCAAAAGCCACCGCCAAAAACGCACTGGAGCAACTGGGCCAGATCGTTGCTGACCAACTGGAAAACGGCGCTGAAATCACCCTGCCAGGCATCGGCAAGCTGAAAGTCTCCGAGCGTCCTGCCCGTACCGGCCGCAACCCTTCGACTGGCGCTGCCATCGAAATCGCTGCCAAGAAAGTCGTCAAGTTCGTGCCAGCCAAAGTGCTGACCGACGCTATCAACAAGTAATTGTTGACGCTGTGACGAAACCGCGCCCGGGCTTGCCCGGGCGCGGTTTTTTTCAGCCTTGTGTTTTACGCCGTGCGTGCCAGGCCAGGCGCGCGTTGTCGTCCTGGAAGCTCCAGGCGACCATGCGGCTCTGCTTCTGCCCTTGGCCCATCTCGATGATGCGCACGGCCTTGGCGCCTGCTTTTTTTAGCGCAGCTTCGATGCCTGGCAGGTTGCTGGCCTTGGACACCAGGCTGGTGAACCACAGCACGTTTTCGGCGTACTGCGCGCTTTCCCCGACCAGTTGCGTCACGAAGCGGATCTCGCCGCCCTCACACCACAGTTCGTTGTTCTGGCCGCCGAAATTGAGCACGGGCAGTTTGCGCTTGGGGTCCTGCTTGCCCAGGTTTTTCCACTTGCGCTGGCTGCCGCGGGTGGCTTCCTCGCGTGAGGCATGGAAGGGCGGGTTGCACAGGGTCAGGTCGAAGCGCTCGTCCGCCTGCAGCAGGCCACTGAGAATGTGCGTGCGGTTGGCCTGCTGGCGCAGAGTGATGGCCTTGCTCAAGCCATTGGCCTGGACGATGGCCTTGGCCGACGCCAGTGCCACAGGGTCGATATCCGAGCCCAGGAAGCGCCAGCGGTAGTCGCTGTGGCCGATCAGCGGGTAGATGCAGTTGGCACCCACGCCGATGTCCAGCGCGCGCACCTGGGCGCCCTTGGGGATCTCGCCGGCATTGTCTTCGCCCAGCAGGTCGGCGAGCACATGGATGTAGTCGGCGCGACCGGGGATGGGCGGACACAGGTAGTCGGCGGGGATGTCCCAGTGCTGGATGCCGTACTGGGCCTTGAGCAAGGCGCGGTTGAACACCCGTACCGCCTCGGGGTTGGCGAAGTCGATGCTGGGTTTGCCGTGCGGGTTGGTGATGGTGAAGCGGGCCAGGTCAGGGTGGGCCTTGATCAGGCTGGGGAAGTCGTAGCGACCCTGGTGGCGGTTGCGCGGGTGCAGGGTGGGTTTCTGGGTCATGGTCAGGTCCGGTGCTGCAGGTGCTGGCCAGGGGGCCGCTGTGCGGCCCCTTCGCGGCACAAGGCCGCTCCCACAGGATAGTGGGGCTCCTTGAAGGCAGCGCAATTCCTGTGGGAGCGGCCTTGTGCCGCGAACGAGGGCGAAGCCCTCGCTGGTCAGGTCAGCATTGTCAGGTTACAGCGCTGCAATCCGCGCATGCTGCTCGGTGAAGTTGGCCAGGGCCTGTTCGGACTCGGCCAGCTTGGCGCGTTCCTTCTCGATCACCGCAGGCGGTGCCTTGTCGACGAAGGCAGCGTTGGACAGCTTGCCGCCCACGCGCTGGACTTCACCCTGCAGACGCTGGATCTCCTTGTTCAAGCGAGCCAGTTCGGCGTCCTTGTCGATCAGGCCGGCCATCGGCACCAGTACCTGCAGATCGCCCACCAGTGCGGTGGCCGACAGTGGCGCTTCGTCGGCATCGCCAAGCACGGTGAACGACTCGACCTTGGCCAGTTTCTTCAGCAGGGCTTCGTTTTCCTGCAGGCGGCGTTGGTCGTCGGCATTGGCGTTTTTCAGGAACAGTGGCAGCGGCTTGCCCGGGCCGATGTTCATTTCGGCGCGGATGTTGCGCAGACCGACCATCAGCTCCTTGAGCCACTCGATGTCACCTTCGGCAGCGGCATCGATGCGGCTTTCATTGGCCACCGGCCACGGCTGCAGCATGATCGTCTTGCCCTGAATGCCAGCCAGCGGCGCGATGCGCTGCCAGATTTCTTCAGTGATGAACGGCATGAACGGGTGCGCCAGGCGCAGGGCCACTTCCAGCACGCGCACCAGGGTGCGACGGGTGCCACGGGCGCGCTCGACCGGGGCGTTCTCGTCCCACAGCACAGGCTTGGAGAGTTCCAGGTACCAGTCGCAATACTGGTTCCAGATGAACTCGTACAGGGCCTGGCTGGCCAGGTCGAAGCGGAACTGCTCCAGCTGGCGGGTCACTTCGGCTTCGGTACGTTGCAGTTGCGAGATGATCCAGCGGTCGGCCAGCGACAGCTCGTAGGCTTCGCCGTTCTGGCCGCAGTCCTCGCCCTTGTCTAGCACGTAGCGGGCGGCGTTCCAGATCTTGTTGCAGAAGTTGCGGTAGCCTTCGACGCGGCCCATGTCGAACTTGATGTCGCGGCCGGTCGAGGCCAGCGAGCAGAACGTGAAGCGCAGGGCGTCGGTGCCGTAGCTGGCGATGCCGTCCGGGAACTCGGCCTTGGTCTGCTTGGCGATCTTCTCGGCAAGCTTGGGCTGCATCATGCCGCTGGTGCGTTTTTCCAGCAGGGCGTCGAGGGTGATGCCGTCGACGATGTCCAGCGGGTCCAGGACGTTGCCCTTGGACTTGGACATCTTCTGGCCCTGGCCATCGCGCACCAGGCCGTGCACGTACACGGTCTTGAACGGAACCTGAGGGGTGCCGTCCTCGTTCTTGATCAGGTGCATGGTCAGCATGATCATGCGCGCAACCCAGAAGAAGATGATGTCGAAGCCGGTGACCAGCACATCGGTGGAGTGGAACTTCTTGAGGAACTCGGTCTGTTCTGGCCAGCCCAGCGTCGAGAAGGTCCACAGGCCCGAGCTGAACCAGGTGTCGAGCACGTCGTCGTCCTGGCGCAGGGCAACATCGGCGCCCAGGTTGTGCTTGGCGCGGACTTCAGCCTCGTCACGGCCGACATAGACCTGGCCGGCCTCGTCGTACCATGCCGGGATGCGGTGGCCCCACCACAGCTGGCGGCTGATGCACCAGTCCTGGATGTCGCGCATCCAGGAGAAATACATGTTCTCGTACTGCTTGGGCACGAACTGGATGCGGCCATCTTCCACGGCGGCGATGGCAGGCTCTGCCAGCGGCTTGGTGGAGACGTACCACTGGTCGGTCAGCCACGGTTCGATGACGGTGCCCGAGCGGTCGCCTTTCGGCACTTTCAAGGCGTGGTCGTCGATGCTGACCAGCAGGCCCTGGGCGTCTAGGTCGGCGACGATCTGCTTACGCGCGACAAAGCGGTCGAGGGTGGCGTACTGGGCGGGCAGGGTGGTGTCGACCTGCTCGTTGACGCTGCCGTCGAGGTTGAAGGCCTGGGCATTGGCCAGGACCATCGCGTTCTTGTCGAAGATGTTCAGCAGCGGCAGGTTGTGGCGCTTGCCGACTTCGTAGTCGTTGAAGTCGTGTGCCGGGGTGATCTTCACGCAGCCGGTGCCGAATTCCGGGTCGCAGTAGTCGTCGGCGATGATCGGGATGCGGCGGCCGACCAGTGGCAGCTCGACGAACTTGCCGATCAGGGCCTGGTAGCGCTCGTCGTTCGGGTTGACCGCGACGGCAGCGTCACCCAGCAGGGTTTCCGGACGCGTGGTGGCAACCACCAGGTAATCCTTGCCTTCGGCGGTCTTGGCGCCGTCGGCCAGCGGGTAGCGCAGGTTCCACAGGTGGCCCTTCTCGTCGTGGTTTTCCACTTCGAGGTCGGAGATGGCCGTGTGCAGCTTGGTGTCCCAGTTGACCAGGCGCTTGCCGCGGTAGATCAGGCCGTCTTCGTGCAGGCGCACGAAGGCTTCCTTGACGGCTTCGGACAGGCCGTCGTCCATGGTGAAGCGCTCACGGCTCCAGTCGACCGACGAGCCCAGGCGGCGGATCTGACGGCTGATGTTGCCGCCGGACTGGTCCTTCCACTCCCAGACTTTTTCCAGGAACTGTTCGCGACCCAGGTCATGACGGTTCTGGCCTTTGGCTTCGAGCTGGCGCTCGACCAGCATCTGCGTGGCGATACCGGCGTGGTCGGTGCCCGGCTGCCACAGGGTGTCGCGACCCTGCATGCGGCGGAAACGGATCAGGGCGTCCATGATCGCGTTGTTGAACCCATGGCCCATGTGCAGGCTGCCGGTGACGTTCGGCGGCGGGATCATGATGGTGTAGGACTCACCTGCACCTTGTGGAGCGAAATAGTTCTCGGACTCCCAGGTGTTATACCAGGAAGTTTCGATGGCGTGCGGCTGGTAGGTCTTATCCATGCGCGGCGGGACCCTGTGCATTTATTCGGGAAAGCCGAAAAGTATAACGAAGGCACAGGGTTTAGGCGACAGGCCGGGGGCTGCTTTGCAGCCCTTTCGCGACACAAGGCCGCTCCTGCAGGCACCGCGATCCCTGTAGGAGCGGCCTTGTGCCGCGAATGGGCCGCAAAGCGGCCCCGGAATATCACTCAGAACGCTTGATCAAACGCTCAATACGCGCATCCAGCCGGCGCTTGATTTCGTTCTCGATATGCGGGGTAAAGTCATTGATCACGTCTTGCATGATCGCCTGCGCCGCGGCGCGCAGCTCGCTTTCCAGGTGCAGCAAGGTGTCCTGGCGGCGGGTTTGCGAGTCTTCCTCGGGGGCTGTGGCGATCGGCTCGACGGCCGACACGGGGTTGCCGGCGGGTTCGTCCAGCAACAGTGGAATCTGCTCCACCGTCTCGGTCAGCAGCGGCGGTTGCAGGTCGGCGTCGCCAAGTAACTGGCGGATCGACTCAAGGTCATCGAGCAGATGGGCGGAGTCGGGCAAAGGGGAGGGCTTGTCCATCGTCGTCAAAGTCGCTGTAAGCGGTGGTCTTGCAGAGCATAGCCCTGTTCGCGGTAGAAACGGAACCGCTCACGGGCCGATTGGCGGATGCCTGGCTCCTCGACGACGATCTCGGCCACCCGTTCGAACTGGCCGACGAACGCAGGCACGCCAGCGCCCAGGTTGATCAGCAGGTCGCTGTGTTGCCCAGCATCCTCGGCAATCCCTAAGGCCACCGTGGCATCCGCGTGCAATTCCGCGAGGTCGTGGGGCACGAAGGCTTCGCCCTTGAAGTGCCAGAGGCGTTGGTCCAGTTCGCTGCGCTGTTCGGCATCCTGGCAATGCAGGTAGACCCGGTGGCCGAGGCGCCAGGCTTTTTCGCACAGTTTGCAGGCGAAATCGAGCCGCGCCGACAAGGCGTCGGTGGGCAGGATGTAGAAATCGACTTTGCTCATGGTGGTCTCTGCCGGCCGGTGGCGCGCAAGGCGCCACCGGCCTCACGGCATCAGGCGCCAGCGCGGTCCAGCAGGTACTGGGTCAGCAGCGGGACCGGGCGGCCAGTGGCGCCCTTGTCCTTGCCACCGCTGATCCAGGCCGTGCCGGCGATGTCCATGTGCGCCCAGTTGTAGGCCTTGGCGAAGCGCGACAGGAAGCAGCCTGCGGTGATGGTGCCGGCCTTCGGCCCACCGATGTTGCCCATGTCGGCGAACGGGCTGTCCAGTTGTTCCTGGTACTCGTCGAACAGCGGCAGCTGCCAGGCACGGTCGTCGGCGCGCTTGCCGGCATCCAGCAGTTGGCCGACCAGGTCGTCGTTGTTGCCCATCAGGCCCGAGGTGTGGCTACCCAGGGCGACGATGCAGGCGCCGGTCAGGGTGGCGATGTCGATCACCGCCTGGGGCTTGAAGCGTTCGGCGTAGGTCAGGGCGTCGCACAGCACCAGGCGGCCTTCGGCGTCGGTGTTGAGGATTTCGACGGTCTGGCCGCTCATGGTGGTGACGATGTCGCCCGGGCGGGTAGCGCCGCCGCTCGGCATGTTTTCAGCGCAGGCCAGCAGGCACACCAGGTTGATCGGCAGCTGCAGTTCGAGCACCGCACGCAGGGTGCCGAACACGCTGGCGGCGCCACACATGTCGTATTTCATCTCGTCCATGCCGGCGCCTGGCTTGAGGCTGATGCCACCGGTGTCGAAGGTGATGCCCTTGCCGACCAGCACGAACGGCTTGTCTGCTTTCTTGCCGCCCTGGTAATTGAGGACGATCAGGCGTGGCGGCTGGTCGCTGCCCTGGCCCACGGCGTAGAACGCGCCCATGCCCAGGTCCTTGATCTTCTTCTCGTCGAGCACTTCGACCTTGAGCCCTTTGTGCGCCTTGCCCAGCTCCTTGGCCTGTTCGGCGAGGAAGCTTGGGTGGCACAGGTTGGGCGGCAGGTTGCCCAGGTCGCGGGTGAAGGCCATGCCGGTGGCAATCGCCGTGGCGTGCTTGACGGCACGCTCGACCTCGGCCAGGCCGGCCTTGTCGGCCAGCAGGGTGACCTTTTTCAGGGCGCGCGGCTCGGCTTTCTGGCTTTTGAAACGGTCGAACACGTATTCGCCGTCTTGCAGGGTCTCGGCCAGCAGGCGGTACTTGCCGTAGTGGGCGTCGCGGTTGCTGACGGCGATATCATCCAGGGCGAGCACGGCGTCAGTGCCGTTGAGGCCTTTCAAGACGCCGGCGACGCTGGCCACCAGTTTGCGCCAGGCGCGGTCGCCCAGGGCTTCTTCCTTGCCGCTGCCAACCAGCAGCACGCGTTCGGCCTTCAGGCCTGGCAGGCTGTGCAGCAGCAGGGTCTGCCCCGGTTTACCGGCCAGGTCGCCACGTTTGAGCACGGCGCTGATGGCACCTTCGCAGGCTTGGTCGACGGCCTTGGCAACAGCGCCGAGCTTGCGGCCTTCACCTACCGGTACAACCAGCGTGGCGGTTTTTACGGATGCAGCAGCTACGCTTTTTACAACCAGTTCCATGTCAGGGTCCCCGAATGATCGATACAGTTGGCGCTTTGCATTCAAGCGCTCTGGGCGGGCCAGGCCGCGTGGTCGCGTACCCGTGGAAAAGCTGCCAGTTTGAGCCTGCGGCCAGCGTGCTGACAACCCTGTTTTGCGGCTTCATGCGCGGCCAAGTGACAGGGGCGGTCAATCACAGGATAATGCGCGCACTTTACATGGAGGTTCGCCTGTGGCGAACCGACATTGGTCTTGGCTGTACTAAGTCATTGTTTGGCGCCAATGTTTGGCAGTCCGCCCTGACAACCCAGGAGTGTCTGGTTTGATCGTCTTTCGTTATCTGTCCCGCGAGGTCCTGGTGACCTTGAGCGCCGTCAGCGCCGTGCTGCTGGTGATCATCATGAGTGGGCGTTTCATCAAGTACCTGGCCCAGGCGGCGCAGGGCGTGCTCGACCCGAGCGTGCTGTTCCTGATCATGGGCTTCCGTCTGCCGGGTTTCTTGCAACTGATCCTGCCTTTGGGGCTGTTCCTCGGCATTTTGCTGGCCTACGGCCGTTTGTACCTGGAAAGCGAGATGACCGTGCTGTCGGCCACGGGCATGAGCCAGCAGCGCCTGCTGGGCCTGACCATGGCGCCCGCCGCCCTGGTGGCCTTGCTGGTTGCCTGGCTGAGCCTGAGCCTGGCGCCCCTGGGCGTGGCCCAGGTGCAGCAGATCATCAGCCAGCAGGATGCCCTGACCGAGTTCGACACCCTGGTGCCTGGGCGTTTCCAGACCCTGCGTGATGGCTCGCGGGTGACCTACACCGAGCAGCTGTCGGACGACCGCATCAACCTTGGTGGCGTGTTCATCTCCGAAAAACGCTTCAACCAGGACAAGACCAAGGACCGCGCCCCGTCGGTACTGGTCGCCGAAAAAGGCCACCAGGAAGTGCAGGCCGATGGCAACCGCTACCTGGTGCTGGAAAACGGCTATCGCTACGACGGCAACCCTGGCCAGGCCGACTACCGCGCCATCAAGTACGACACCTATGGCGTACTGCTGCCCAAGCCTGAAGTCAGCGAGGAAGTGACCGAGCGCGAAGCTATTCCGACTTCGCAATTGTTCGGCCAGGAGGGCTTGCGCGAACGCGCCGAGCTGCAATGGCGGTTGTCGTTGCCGATCCTGGTCTTCGTCGTGACCCTGTTGGCAGTGCCGCTTTCGCGGGTCAACCCACGCCAGGGCCGCTTCCTCAAGTTGCTGCCGGCGATTCTTCTGTACATGGCCTACCTGACAATGCTGATTTCCGTACGCGGCGCCCTCGAGAAGGGCAAATTGCCGATCGCCCTGGGCATGTGGTGGGTGCACGGCCTGTTCCTGCTGATCGGGCTTGGGCTGATGTACTGGGAACCGCTGAGCCTCAAACGCGCTGCCCGTCGTGCGGAGGTGGCCCGTGGTTAAACTGGATCGCTACATCGGCATGAGCGTGCTCATGGCCATTTTGGCCGTGCTGGGGATCATCCTCGGCCTGGCTTCGCTGTTCGCGTTTATCGATGAGATGAGCGACCTGAGCGACACCTACACGGTGATGGATGCCGGCTGGTTCACGCTGCTGACCGCCCCGCGCCGTTTGTATGACATGTTGCCGATGGCGGCATTGATTGGCTGCCTGATCGGCCTGGGCAGCCTGGCCAGCAGCAGCGAACTGACCATCATGCGCGCTGCCGGTGTTTCCATCGGCCGCATCGTCTGGGCGGTCATGAAGCCGATGCTGGTGCTGATGCTGGTGGGCGTGTTGATTGGCGAGTACGTGGCGCCGGTCACCGAAAACAAGGCCCAGGCCGACCGTTCCCTGGCCCAGGGTGGCGGTGAGGCGCAGAGCTCCAAGCGGGGTATGTGGCACCGTCAGGGCGAAGAGTTCGTGCACATCAACGCCGTGCAGCCCAATGGTTTGTTGCTGGGCGTGACCCGCTACCGTTTCGACAGTGAGCGCAAGATCGTCACCTCCAGCTTCGCCCGCCGGGCGCAGTACAACGACGACCACTGGCAGCTCAGCGATGTCAGCACCACGTATTTCCGTGGTGACCACACCGAAGTGGTGAAGACGCCGGAAGAGCGCTGGGACGTTTCGGTTACGCCGCAACTGCTCAATACCGTGATCCTGGCGCCGGAATCGCTGTCCATCACAGGCTTGTGGGATTACATCCACTACCTGTCCGACCAAGGCTTGAACAATGCCCGCTACTGGCTGGCGTTCTGGACCAAGGTGTTGCAGCCGGCCGTGACCGCGGCACTGGTGCTGATGGCGATATCCTTCATCTTTGGCCCCCTGCGCTCGGTGACCCTCGGTCAGCGGGTATTCACCGGTGTGCTGGTGGGCTTCGTGTTCCGCATCGCCCAGGACCTGCTAGGCCCTTCCAGCCAGGTGTTCGGCTTCCCGCCGTTGCTGGCGGTCGTGATACCGGCCGGGATCTGCGCGCTGGCAGGGTTGTGGTTACTCCGCCGAGCGGGTTGAGGGTTTGATCGATGTGCAAAAGCCGACTTAAGGGTCGGCTTTTTTGAGGGTTCAATTCTGGCTTTAGGCGTGTGCTTAACCTTGGCCTGTAGGAGCAGCCTTGTGCTGCGAAGAGGCCGGTGACAGCGCAATCAATCTTGGCTGCTGTCACGGGCCTCTTCGCAGCACAAGGCTGCTCCTACAGGGACGGTGGCGGCATTGAAGAGTGTGCGTAACTGAGCGTCATTTCTTCTGCTTCGGCACCCGCACCAGCTGTGTCTCCGAATAGATGTCATGCCACCCGCGTTTGCGCTTGTCGATCAACGCCCAGAAAAACCCCAGCCCCAGGCACAGCCACGACGCGATCGAGACCACGAAGCGCAACAGCGCCTGCCACAGGCTGATGGCACTGCCATCGGCATTCTGCACCCGCACGCCCCACACCTGCATGCCCAGGGTCTGCCCGCCGTGGGTCCAGAACTTGGCAAAGAAACCAAACAGCGCGAACACCAGGATCGTCGACAACAACGGGTCGCCATCCAGCGCCCCGGCATCGGTCAGCTCACGCATGCGGGCCTCGCCGATAACTGCCAACTGGATCATCTTGTAAGCGCCCGCCGTCACGATCAGCAGGGCAGTGCACAGCAAAAAGTCATAGAACATCGCCGCCAGCCGGCGGCCTAGCCCAGCGGGCGGGAAGTCACCCTGGGGCAAGAGGGGAGGCTTGGACATTACGCTGCAGCTCCAGATGGCAAAGGCCCATTCTAGGGAACTGCGGGCAAAAAAAAGCCCCTGCGCGTCAACGCAGGGGCTCTTTTTTAGGGATTATCAGGCTTCTGGCTGGACTTCGTCAGCCTGCATGCCTTTTTGGCCTTGAACGGCTACGAAGGTAACCTTCTGGCCTTCTTTCAGGCTTTTGAAACCGTTGCCTTGAATGGCACGGAAGTGTACGAACAGATCCGGACCGCTCTCTGGAGTGATGAAACCGTAACCTTTCTCGTCATTGAACCACTTGACGGTACCGTTCTGACGCTGTGCCATTTTCTTATTTCCTATGAATCTATTAATTTGATAACAGTTACTTTCACATCGTTATTGAATGAAAGCTTACTGGGCTGGGTTGCTGGAAAGTAAGAGACGTCGAACGGGTTGTAGCAGATTGCGGCTACTGGCCCAGGTCACGAACTGTTGCGACCCATGCAAACACAGTGCAGTGACTCTACGCCAACTCCTGCGCGAAAAACAAGCCCTTGCTCGTCAGGAAAACAGGGCTTTTGCCGATAGCCGAACAATTTGTCGCAAACGGCATGGCGCCTGGGCTGGCGCCATGTTCGTTCGTTATTGAACAGGTTCGAAATCGAATAGGGCGAGCCTGTTCACCGACCTCATGTTCTGCATTCAGCCACGGTAGTAACGTTGCGGCACGAAAGGCATTTTGCTGACTTTCAAGGCAACCTTCTTGCCCCGTACCAATGCAAACAGTGGGGTGTCTAGCGCGCCATGTTCGATATCGACATAACCCATTGCAACCGGTGCGCCAAGTGTTGGGCCAAAGCCACCACTGCAGACTTTGCCCACTGGGTTATCGGATGCATCGACAATCTCTGCGCCTTCTCGTACCGGTGTACGTTCTTGCGGCAGCAAGCCGACACGCTTTTGTTTTACACCGTGCTGCTGCTGGCCAAAGATGATGTCCGCACCGGGGAAGCCGCCAGCGCGTTCACCGTCGGCGCGGCGCACTTTCGAGATGGCCCACAGCAGGCTGGCCTGGATCGGCGTGGTCTGGGTGTTCATGTCGTGGCCATACAGGCACAGGCCGGCTTCCAGGCGCAGCGAGTCGCGCGCACCCAGGCCGATCGGTTGCACTTCGGGCTCGGCCAGCAGGCGGCGGGCCAGGGCGTCGGCGGCGTTGGCCGGCACCGAAATTTCGTAACCGTCTTCACCGGTGTAACCCGAGCGGCTGACGTAGCAGTCTTCGCCGAGCAGGGTGACCGGGCGGAACTGCATGAAGGTCATGCCAGCCACTTCCGGGGCCAGGCGTTGCAGCACTTTGACCGCCGCCGGGCCTTGCAGGGCGAGCAGCGCGCGGGCCTCGAACAGTGGCTGAATCTCGCAGCGGCTGCCGATGTGTTTTTGCAGGTGGGCCAGGTCCTGGTCTTTGCAGGCGGCGTTCACCACCAGGAACAGCACGTCATCGCCCAGGTTGGCGACCATCAGGTCGTCGAGAATGCCGCCTTGCTCGTTGGTGAACATGGCATAGCGCTGCATGCCCACTGGCAGGTCGATGATGTCCACGGGCACCAGGCTTTCCAGCGCCTTGGCAGCGTCGCTGCCGCGCAGGGTGATCTGGCCCATGTGCGAGACGTCGAACAGGCCTGCCTGCTCGCGGGTGTGCAGGTGCTCCTTGAGCACGCCCAGCGGGTACTGCACCGGCATGTCATAGCCGGCAAACGGCACCATGCGCGCGCCCAGTTCGAGGTGCAGGGCGTGCAGCGGGGTCTTGAGCAGTGTTTCGGACATCAGTGACTCCTTGGTGTTGTTATCGGGTCAACACTCGATGATGTTGACGGCCAGACCGCCGCGGGCGGTCTCCTTGTATTTGCTTTTCATGTCGGCGCCGGTCTGGCGCATGGTGCGGATGACCTTGTCGAGCGAGACGAAGTGCTGCCCGTCACCGCGCAAGGCCATGCGCACGGCGTTGATCGCCTTCACCGAGCCCATGGCGTTGCGCTCGATGCAGGGCACCTGAACCAACCCACCAATCGGGTCGCAGGTCAGGCCCAGGTTGTGTTCCATGCCGATCTCGGCGGCGTTCTCGACCTGTTGCACGGTACCGCCCATGACTTCGCACAGGGCTCCGGCGGCCATCGAGCAGGCCACGCCCACTTCGCCCTGGCAGCCAACCTCGGCGCCGGAGATGGAGGCATTTTCTTTGTAGAGAATGCCGATGGCCGCCGCCGTGAGCAGAAAGCGCACCACGCCGTCTTCGCTGGCACCCGGTACAAAGCGCATGTAGTAGTGCAAGACCGCTGGGACGATGCCCGCGGCGCCATTGGTGGGTGCGGTGACCACGCGGCCGCCGTAGGCGTTCTCTTCGTTTACCGCCAGCGCGTAGAGGTTGACCCAGTCGAGCACCGACAGCGCATCGCGCAGGCTGGCTTCCGGGTGTTGGCTGAGCTGTCGGTACAACGCCGGTGCCCGGCGCTTGACCTTGAGCCCACCCGGCAAAATGCCTTCATGGCGGTAACCGGCCTCGACGCAATCCTGCATTACCTGCCAGATACGCAGCAGGCCGGCACGGGTCTCGGCCTCCGGGCGCCAGGCCGCCTCGTTGGCCAGCATGACCTGGCTGATCGACAGGTGTTGCGCGGTGCAGTGCCCGAGCAGCGCCTTGGCGGACTTGAATGGGTAGGGCAGCGGCGTGCTGTCCTCGACGATACGGTCGTGGCCGGCAGCGTCCTCGTCGACCACGAAACCGCCGCCTACCGAGTAGTACTCGCGGCTGCGGATCTGCAGGCCGGCGTGGTCGAAGGCGCGGAAGATCATGCCGTTGGGGTGGTAGGCCAGTGGCTTGCGGATCATTGCCAGGTGCTGCTTTTCGATGAACGCGATGTTGTGTTCGCCGAGCAGGCGCAGGTGGCCGCTGTCGCGGATGGCCTGCAGGCGGGCGGGGATGGCTTCGGTATCGACGGTATCGGGGTGCTCGCCTTCCAAGCCGAGTAACACCGCCTTGTCGCTGCCGTGGCCTTTACCCGTGGCGCCGAGCGAGCCATACAGCTCGGCCTTGACGCTGACCGTGCTGGCCAGCAGGCCGTCGCGGCGCAGGCCTTCGGCAAAACGTGCGGCGGCGCGCATCGGGCCGACCGTGTGGGAGCTGGAGGGGCCGATGCCGATCTTGAACAGGTCGAAGACGCTCAGTGACATGCTGCTTCCTCCAGGTAAGGCTTGAAGGCGACACTGGACCCTGTGGGAGCGGGTTTACCCGCGAATGCGTCAGTGAGTCCACAATTGCATTCGCGGGTGAACCCGCTCCCACAAGTCAGGCGGTGGGCCGATGAGCTATCAGGCGTCCTGGTAGCTCTCGATCGACGGGCAGGCGCAGACCAGGTTACGGTCGCCGAACACGTTGTCGACCCGGCCGACAGGTGGCCAGTACTTGCTTTCCACCAGGCTCGGCAGCGGGTAAACCGCCTGTTCACGGCTGTATCCGTGGGCCCATTCGCCAACCAGCTCCGCTGCGGTGTGCGGGGCGTTTTTCAGTGGGTTGTCGTCCTTGTCCAGGCTGCCGTTCTCGACGGCGCGAATTTCTTCGCGGATCTGGATCATCGCGTCGCAGAAGCGGTCCAGCTCTTCCTTGGACTCGCTTTCAGTCGGCTCGATCATCAGCGTGCCGGCCACCGGGAAGGACATGGTCGGGGCGTGGAAACCGAAGTCGATCAGGCGCTTGGCCACGTCGTCGACGCTGATACCGCTGGTGTCCTTCAGCGGGCGCAGGTCGAGGATGCACTCGTGGGCAACCAGGCCATTACCACCGGTGTACAGAACAGGATAGTGCTCTTCCAGGCGGCGGGCGATGTAATTGGCGTTGAGGATGGCCATTTGCGACGCGCGCTTGAGGCCGGCACCGCCCATCATGCGGATGTACATCCAGGTGATCGGCAGGATGCTGGCGCTGCCGAACGGTGCGGCGCACACCGCGCCCTGCGGGTTCTCCAGCTGCGCGTGGCCGGGCAGGAACGGCGCCAGGTGCGACTTGACGCCGATCGGGCCGACGCCCGGGCCGCCACCACCGTGCGGAATGCAGAAGGTCTTGTGCAGGTTCAGGTGCGAAACGTCGCCGCCGAACTTGCCAGGGGCACACAGGCCGACCATGGCGTTCATGTTGGCGCCGTCGATGTAAACCTGGCCGCCGTTGTCGTGGATGATTGCGCAGATTTCGCCGATCGCTTCTTCGAACACGCCGTGGGTCGACGGGTAGGTGATCATGATGGCGGCCAGGCGCTCGCGGTGTTCGATAGCCTTGGCGCGCAGGTCCTCGACATCGACGTTGCCACGGGCGTCACAGGCGGTGACCACCACACGCATGCCCGCCATGTTCGCGGTCGCAGGGTTGGTGCCATGGGCCGAAGACGGGATCAGGCAGATGTCGCGGTGGCCTTCGCCGCGGCTGCGGTGGTAGGCGCGGATGGCCAGCAGGCCGGCGTATTCGCCCTGGGAACCGGCGTTGGGTTGCAGCGACACCGCGTCGTAACCGGTGGCGGCGCACAGCATGGCTTCCAGCTCGGTGGTCATCTGCAGGTAACCCTGGCTTTGTTCAGCCGGAGCGAACGGGTGCAGGTTGCCGAATTCGGCCCAGGTGACCGGGATCATTTCACTGGCAGCGTTGAGCTTCATGGTGCACGACCCCAGCGGGATCATGCTGCGGTCCAGCGCCAGGTCCTTGTCGGCCAGGCGACGCAGGTAACGCATCAGCTCGGTTTCGCTGTGGTAGCGGTTGAACACCGGGTGTTCGAGGATCGCCGACTGGCGCAGCAGGTTGGCCGGCAGCAGCGAGCCCGTGCTGGCCGCGAGGGCGGCGAAGTCCGGTTGCGGTTGGTCGCCGGCCAGCAGTTGCCAGAGCGCTTCGACATCCGCCTGGGCGGTGGTCTCGTCGAGCGACAGGCCGACGTGGCCAGCGTCGACCTGGCGCAGGTTGATGCGCTGGTCACGGGCTTTGGCATGCAGGCTGGCGGTGGCTTCGCCGGTGGCCAGGGTCAGGGTATCGAAGGCGCTGTCGCCGACGACCTGGACGCCCATGGCCTTGAGGCCGGCGGCGAGGATGGCGGTCAGTGCATGGGTGCGTTGGGCGATGCGCTTGAGGCCGGCCGGGCCGTGGTATACGGCGAACATGCTGGCGATGTTGGCCAGCAGCACCTGGGCGGTGCAGATGTTGCTGGTGGCCTTCTCACGGCGGATGTGCTGTTCGCGGGTTTGCATGGCCAGGCGCAGGGCGGTCTTGCCGAAGCGGTCGATCGACACGCCGACCAGGCGGCCCGGCATGTCGCGCTTGAATGCATCGCGGGTGGCGAAGTAAGCCGCGTGCGGGCCGCCAAAGCCCAGTGGCACGCCAAAGCGCTGGGCGCTGCCGATGGCCACGTCAGCGTCGAACTCGCCTGGCGGGGTCAGCAGGGTCAGGGCCAGCAGGTCGGCAGCCACGGCCACCAGGGCGTTGGCCGCGTGGAAGCGCTGAACCAGGTCGCGGTAGTCGAACACGTCACCGTTGCTGGCCGGGTACTGCAGCAGTGCGCCGAAGAAGGCGCTGACATCGGTCAGTTCGCGTTCGTCGCCAACCACCACGTCGATGCCCAGCGGCTCGGCACGGGTGCGCAGCACGTCGAGGGTTTGCGGGTGGCAGTGGCTGGAAGCGAAGAAGGCATGGCTGGCCTTGTTCTTCGACAGGCGCTTGCAGAAGGTCATGGCTTCGGCGGCAGCGGTGGCTTCGTCGAGCAACGAGGCGTTGGCGATCGGCAGGCCGGTCAGGTCGCTGATCAGGGTCTGGAAGTTCAACAGCGCTTCCAGGCGCCCCTGGGAAATTTCCGGCTGGTAAGGGGTGTAGGCGGTGTACCAGGCCGGGTTTTCCAGCAGGTTGCGCAGGATCGGTGCCGGGGTGTGGGTGTTGTAGTAACCCTGGCCGATGTAGCTTTTGAACAGCTGGTTGTTGCCGGCGATGGCTTTCAGCGAGGCGAGTGCGTCGGCTTCGCTTTGGCCGTCTTCAGCACCGAGCACGCTGGTGCCCTTGATGCTGTCGGGGATGACCGCGGCGGTCATGGCGTCCAGGGAGTCGAAGCCCAGGGTGGCGAGCATGGCCTGTTCGTCAGCGGTGCGTGGGCCGATGTGGCGGGCGATGAATTCGTTGGCGGTGCCGAGGTTGATGGTCATGGTGCGGTTCCTCAGGCGTCGTCGTTGGCTTTGATCAGGCGGTCGTAGGCGTCCTGGTCGAGCAGGGCGGTCACTTCGCTCATGTCGGCCGGGTTGAAGCGGAAGAACCAGCCTTCACCCATCGGGTCTTCGTTGACCAGTTCCGGGCTGCTTTCGAGCTGGCCGTTGACCTCGACCACTTCGCCGGTCAGCGGCATGTACACGCCGCTGGCGGCCTTTACCGATTCGACGGTGGACGCTTCGCTGCCTTTCTCATACTGCTGCAACTCTGGCAGTTGCACGAAGACCACATCGCCGAGGGCGTTCTGGGCGTAGGCGGTGATGCCCACGGTGACGCTGCCGTCAGCTTCGACGCGCAGCCATTCGTGATCTTCAGTAAAACGCAACTCGCTCATGGGAAATCCTCGAAAAGCAGGGCGGTAGGCGTGGTCAGCCACGCACTTGTTGGATTTCCTGTAGCAAAAATGTGGCCAATAAAATAAAACACTTATAAATCAATGGCTTGATCGATTATCGAAGTGCTCGTGAAAACGAGACCGGAATGAAATCGATACAGAAGGTCCACGGCCCAAATCGCCAGTCGTGGCAAACCCTTATAGATACAGATCGGTGTGGGTGTGTATTGATTCCATTACGATGTATTGAAATCAATACACACACGTCATCTAAGCCTAGCGGTCGGCCCTGGCTCAGGCTGGCGACGCTTGGCGCTGTTGCAGGCGCACCGTCAGCATCCCCGACAGCGAGATCAGCCAGAGCACCAGGAACACGCCCGCGATCGCCAGGTTGGACGCCAACGGCAGCGCACTGACGATGCCCGACGCCAGCGACCCGAACACCAGCATCAGGCAGCCTTGCAGGCTTGCCGCCACGCCTGCGCGGTCGGGGAACAGGGACATGGAGCGGGCCATGGCGTTGGAAAAGATAAAGCCCTGGCCGAACGCGACAAGCATGATGCCACCCAGGATGCTGACCAGGTTCAACCCGGCGGGCATGGCGGCGATGCTCAACACACCGAGCAGGAACAGCAGCATGCCCGTCCACATCAACGTGGCCGCCTGGACCCTGCGGATCAACGCGCGATTGACCAGCGTCCCGACCAGATAGCAACTGCCCACCGCCAGTGCGGTGGTGCCGAAGTATTGTGCGTCATGGCCCAGCCGTTCCTGGACGATATGCGGGCCAATCACGTTCCACAGCAGAAACGCCGAGAAACTTGCCCCCAGCACGATGACCGAAGAACGAAAGCGCCCATCAGCCAGAATGCACCGGTAGCCCACCATCGTTTGCATGGCACTGCGGCGAGCAGTGGCGGGCAGCGATTCCTTGAGCCCAGCCAGGACGAACGCCATCACGATCACGGCGTAGACCGCATACAGGACGAAATTGTAGCGCCACCCCAGGTAGACCTCGATCATGCCGCCCACATAGGGTGCGATGACGGGCCCGAGGCCGAACGCCAGGCTCAGGTAGATGATCGCCACATAAAAGCGCGGGCCCTTGACGATATCGACCAGCAAGGCACGGGCAACCACTTGGCAGGCACCGATCGCAAAACCTTGCAGTGCGCGGGCCACCAACAGCATTTCGATGGAGGTCGAGAAGGTGGCCAGCAGGCTGCCGCTGAGGAACAGCGCCAGGCCCAGGATT
This sequence comes from Pseudomonas sp. ITEM 17296, assembly GCF_028895205.1. Classification (NCBI taxonomy): domain Bacteria; kingdom Pseudomonadati; phylum Pseudomonadota; class Gammaproteobacteria; order Pseudomonadales; family Pseudomonadaceae; genus Pseudomonas; species Pseudomonas sp. ITEM 17296. Next base: position 38,919 of record NZ_WJRS01000023.1, read on the forward strand.
ACTGCCGGCCTGCGCCCGCGCGCATCGGTCATGATGCCGAAAAATAGCTGGCCGATGGCATAGAACAGCAAGGTGATGGTGATGGTGTTTTGCATGAGCGACGGGCTGGCGCCCAGCTCATGCCCGATTGACGGCATGCTCGGCGCATACAGGTCGATGGCGATCCCCCCGACGCTGTTGATCAGGGGCGCAAGGAACACGATGAAATTCTCGTAACGCTTGTTTGCGTTCATGGTTACCTCCAGTGCTCCGGGCACGGCCATGCCCGGAGCCAGATGTGGTCAGGCGGATGCCTGGCAGGTGAAATGCGGCTGGCTCAGCGCCAGGGCGGGGGCATTGCCCCAGGTACTCGGTGCAGACAGGCGCGAAGCCACCACCCGTGGTCCGTGTTCGTAGTAGTTGCCCCAGTTGACGCCAGGGTCCTTGAGCCTGCTGCGGTCGGCACCGCCCAGGTCCTCAAGGGTGTCTACCAGGGGGATCAGCAGCTGGCGCACCTGCTCGGTCGCGGTCAGCACCACCAAGCCGAAATTTCGCAGGGCCAGTGTCTTGATCACGTTGTTGAGCAAGTACTTCCCGGCCCCACTGCCGCTATGGAACGAGGCGAAGGCGCCCACTTCGGCAATGCGTGCCCGATCAATGTGGTAGCGCTCATCCAGGCTTTGATCCAGGTAGTACTCGCTGAACAGCTTGCCGGAATCGCCGTAGCTGATCCCCGCACAGGCGTAACCTGGGGCCCCACCGTTGGCACCGGTCAGGCAGACGAACAGATCAGGCTGTGGCTCTGGCGTCGCGCCATAGTGCTTGAGGTAGTGGGCACGTACCGCTTCCTGCAGGCATCGGTAGCCAGGTCGGCCTTTGTAGAAATTACGCACGATGTACATGGTGGCTTCCTCAGGCGTACATCTGGTCGATGAACCGCGCTTCGATCTCGGCCCTGCGTGGCCGCCCCGTGACGGTGTAGAACTGATCACGGAAGGTGGCGATGTCAGCGATGACGCGAATCTGCCTGACCCTGGCAAAGTCGGCGAGCCGGTGCTCCAGGCGCGCCATTTCCTGGCGGACCGAGTCAGCGCAGGCGCTGCTCAAGACGATGGCGCAGGGCTCGTCCTTGCCTTCGCCCATGACGATCATGTCGTCTACCAGGGCGCTCTCTTTGTAGACGTTCTCGACCCATTCAGGCGAAATGTTGCGTGCGGTAGACAGGATGATCACGTGCTTCTTGCGGCCGGTGATGTACAGATAACCGTCGCGAAATTCGGCGATATCGCCGGTATGCAGATACCCGTCGGACAGGTCGCAGGCAGTATCGTCGGCGTTGTAGTAACCGGCGCAGAGGGTCGGCGTGCGGACCAGCAATTCACCGTCGACCAGCTTGGGTTCGATACCATCGAGCAGTGTGCCTGCCGAGCCGATACGCCGTTGCGCCGGTGAGTTGAGCGAAATGATCGAAGAGTTCTCGCTCAGGCCATAGGCTTCGAACACCTGCACGCCGTGCGCTTCCAAGGCTTCCAAAACCGTTACCGGAATCTTCGCGCCGCCGGTGATGATGTGCGGGCGTTGTGGCCCGAACAGTTCCTCGACCGAGCAGTGCTCGAGCAGCAGGTTGGCCTCTTCCAGCAGCTTGGGCGGCAGGTACAGGAAGTTCGGCTGGTTGGGTGCTATCAGCTGCAGGTACTGCCGTGCGTTGCCGCTGGCTGCGCCGTATTCGGTCATGCCCTCGGGCATGAGGGTCAAGGTGCCGCCGGACAGAATCGGGATGAACACCCCCAGCACCTGCTCGATCAGCAAACTCATGGGGACAATCGAGAAGTAGTGCAGCGGCTGTTGTGGCAGGCGCTTCATCACGTTATCGACCAGCAACCCGACGGCCTCGTCGCGGATCATCACCCCTTTGGGTTTGGAGGTGGTGCCGGACGTGTGGATGATCGAAACAATGCCGTCCGGGATGAGCTCGTCCTCTTGGCGCCATTCATCACCAATGGTCTCGTGCATGAGTTGCGCGGGGATGAAGCACGCCTTGTCCGGCAAAATAGCGTGCAGGCGGCCGGCGGTTTGCTCATCGCTGACGAACACTGCCGCTGCCTTGCCGAGCAGGCTGCCGATCTGGTCGTCGGAGAACTCGATGGGCACCGGTAGTAACACACCGCCCACTTTCTGGATCGCCAGCAAGGTGTACACCCACTCGTAGCAAGAGCGCATGGCGATGCCGAACACTTTGCGTTCGCAGCGGCCAACCCGCCCCTCGAGGGCACTGGCCAGTCGCATCACGTCACGGCGCAATTCGTGCAAGCTGTAGGCGCGACCGTTCATTTCCTTGATCACTACGCGGTCGGGGGTGGCGGCCAGGTAGTTCTGCATTTTTTGGCTGATCATTGGCCGATACCTCCAAGGCGGTAGCTTTGCGCGCCGAATATGCGCCGTGAGGGGTCATCCAGGCGTCGGCGACCGTGCATCACCCGGGTGTTGTCGATTACCACCAGGTCGCCCTTCTGCCAGAAGTGGCTATAGGTATTGCGGGCGGTGACTTCTTTGATTTCGTCCCAGATATCCAGGGCGATATCTTCACCATCGGCCCACGTGATAAGCGGCGGTTCATAATTGACGCTGGGGCCGAGCATTGAATTGCAAAACGCTTTCTTGCCGCTGAAGCAACTGGTTTCAACCGCGGAAATAACCAGTTCGGACGCAATCAGGTTCTGATCGATGCGACGGTAAGTTTGGCCACTGACGAGTTGATTGACGTGGTGCAAATGCTCGTCGGTAATGTCATCGATGGGCAGTTGCAGTTCAATGCTCAGAAAACGTTTTACATTGTTCCAAGGGATGCGCCGGCTGTAACGAATCTCACGGTTCTCAAAACACTTTCGGGTTTTCGAAGACAAGTCGAACAGTACGCGTTGGCCGTCGCACAAGGTCGTCTCAGAGCCCACGGCTGCCGGCTCCAGGCAGTAGAACCACTGCAGGTCGGGGTTGAATGGCAAGTTACCGTTCTCACGGTGAAGCCCCATTTCATTCACCCCGGCCTCGATTTCTGCCGTGTTGGACGTGGCGGCTTTGCGGGCCGGGTCGAATGTCACGCGGGCGGAATGCGCACTGACGAAGTCGTTGAAGTCCGGCAGTGTATCGGCAAAGTCGCGGTAGATAATTGCGCCACTGTGGGCGAGGTCTTCATACAGTGTTGCACTGTTGATTGAATCGCCTACCCGCAGGTCGCGGTCGACGGCATAGATACATTCGAAACCGTAGCACGGTGTCGGTTGTCGATAGAACGGAAACACCGTGGGTTGTACGTGCGCCAGCATGACTTATTCCTCCGTGAACTGTGGGTCAGGTAGAACACCGCTACCCGATGACCTCACAGTAAGTGAAAAGAACAAGCTGCTGGTTTTAAGAAATTTAAACGCGATGGGAAAATTTAATAAAGCCGGGTCATCGTTCCGTCAACAGCGTTTGCGCCACCGCTTCGACCAGTGCGCGCAGGCTGGAAATATCCTTGCTGTCGCTGCGGTCGCGCGACCAGATCATGTCGAGGGTGAAACTGGGGAACCCCAGTGGCGGTTTGCACACCTTCAGCCCAGGCGCGATGCGCAGGTGCGGCAACAGGCGTGCGGGCAGTGCCACCGTGGCGGGCACGGCGGCCACGATATTCACGCAGGCCTGATAGCCGTTGGCGCGCACCAGCACGTTGCGTGATCGGCCAACCTTGTCCAGCCAGCTGTCGACCATGTTCTTTTCCGATATCCACGGTGTGGGGAACACATGGGGCGACGCACAGAACTCGTCCAGGCTCATGGCCTCTTCACTGGCGAGCATGCCTTGGCTGGTTACGCACACGAAATCATCGCTGAGCACGGGTTGCCACTGCAGTTCGGGGTGCATCTGGTGATAGCCGGGGCCAAAGCCGATGGCAATGTCGATGTCGCCTGAAATCAGCCGGTCCACCGGCAGGTCACGGCTCAGGCGTTCGAGGTGCAGCGAGGTATTGCCGTGGGTACGTGACAGTACCGCCAGCGCCTGCGGCAAGAAGGACAGTTCGAAATACTCGGGCGCGCAGATGCGCCAGATCTTGCGCTGTGCTTGTGGCGAGGCGCTGCTGTCGTCCTCGGCACAGCGGTTGACGGACTCGACCACCACGCGCAGGTACGGCGCAATCTTTTCCGCTTTGGTGGTGGGTTTCAGCACCCCTTGCGACGACGAGAACAAGGTGTCGTCGAAGCACCCGCGCAGGCGCTTCAGGCAATAACTGACGGTGGGCTGGCTGACATTCATCAATTCGGCAGTCCGCTTGGCGCTGCGCAGTTCGAGCAGGTTGATGAACACCACGATGTCCTGCAGATCCAATTGCTTCAGGTAATTGCTGTGAAGCATGAAAATTCCTCCTGAATTTTCCAGTTCATTGCCTGGGCGCACCCTCACCTGGCAGATGAGCGAGCATTTGCTTCAACAGCTGAGCGAAGTGTGCTCGCTGCTCGGCGCTCAGGGGGGCCAGTACCAGCTCCTGGATCTCAGTATGGGTAAGGACGGCCTTATCAATCAATGCCTTGCCCTGTGCTGTGAGGGCCACTTGGGAGCTGCGCTTGTCTTGATTGTCGGCAATGCGCTCGACCATCCCGGCGCTTTCCAGTCTCGCCAAGCGGTTGGTCATCGCGCCGGACGTTATCAGCAACGAGCGATACAGCTCGGTGGGCGTCAGGCGGTAGGGCGCCCCCGCACGGCGCAAGGTTGCCAGGACGTCGAATTCGCCCTCCTTGAAACCATACTGCGCCAGGGCTTCTGCACGCATGCGCTCCAGGTGCTTGCTGATACGCGCCATTCGGCCAAAGATTTCCATGGAGGAAACATCCACGGAAGGCATCGCCTGCGCCCACTGCGCGACGACGAAATCGACATGATCGTTCATTGCTGCACTCATCGTTCAACCTGGAAATGTGTAACCAGTGCACCTTCTGAACCCCCGCACCTTTTAACAATCTTAACGTTAAGCTATCTTGGCGCGGTGAAGCTCAAGGATCAGGAGGCAGCATGGCTTTTTTCATACATGGACAGCATCGTCACTATTATCATGACACCGGCTCCGGTAGCCCTGTACTCCTGCTGCACGGGTTGGGCAACAGCGGCAGGGCGTGGATGCCGCAGCTCAGCGCGCTGCTTGGCCTCGGGCACCGTGTCATCGTACCCGACCTGCTAGGGCACGGTGCATCCAGTGATGCACCCGAAGGCATCACCGCGCACGCCCAAGCCTTGGAGATGCTGGCGCTGCTGGACCACCTTGGGCTCGACAGCATCCAGCTGATCGGCTTGTCCCTGGGGGGCATGGTGGCCCTTGAGATGGCCTGCCATGCACCTCACGCCGTAGAGAAACTGATCGTTGCCGGCACCTTCGCCAGCATGAGCACGGCGCATCGCCGAGGGCTGCTCAGCGAGTGGGCGGCCGCCTTAGACAAGCAGGATGGTTGCCTCAAGCGGTTCAAATCGAGCTGGCCTGCATTGGTGGGTGCGGACTTCGCCGCCTCGCCCCATGGTCAGCGGCTTTACCAGGCGTGGCACGCCCAGGCGGCGCAGTTACGGGCGCACAACCAGGTCCGCTGGTGCGAGGGCATGAAGCAGTACGACCTGACTGGCCATTTGCAACGCATTGAGGCTGCCACACTGGTGCTCGCCGCAGAATTTGACCCGATCAGCCCCAGCGCCGAGGCCGAAACCATCTGCAGCAACATCGGTCACGCTCGCCTGGCCACCCTCGCTGGCGAGGGGCACGTATTCAACGTACCGCTGGCACAGGCATTCAACCAGGTAACCGGTGCGTTTCTGCAGGAGCCCCTCCATCATGTCTGATACCCCCAACAAAGCCTGTGTCGGGTTGCTGGCGATACTGATCGGCTTGAACCTGCGCCCGGTCATGGCTGCCATCGGCCCGCTGCTGCAATTGCTGCAGCACGACCTGGGGCTGAGCAATACCCAAGCCGGCCTGCTGACAACCTTGCCGGTGATGATGATGGGCGTGTTCGCATTGTCCGGCCCCTGGCTGCTGCGTCTGGTCGGCGAGACTACGGGCGTGGCGACAGGCATCGTGCTGATTGCGCTGAGCTGCGCTGCACGCGCCTACGTCAGCACTGCCGAAGCGCTCATCGCCACGGCGGCACTGGGCGGTATCGGCATTGCGATCATTCAGGCGCTGATGCCAGCGTTCCTCAAAGGCAGCCATCCGCAAAGTGCCGGCATGCTGATGGGGTTGTTCACCACCGGCATCATGGCGGGCGCCGCGTTGGCCGCCGCCACGGCAGCACCCGGCGCGAGCCTGTTCGGCTGGCAACTGTCGTTGGGCTACGCTGCCGTCCCGGCATTGGTCGCCCTGATCGTCTGGCTGTTGCTAGCGCGTGGTACGCCTGGCGGACAGGTGGCGGCCACATTGCCCTACCGCAGCGCGCGGGCCTGGTTGCTGTTGCTGTTTTTCGGCATTGGCACTGGTGCCTACACCTTGGTGCTGGCCTGGTTGCCGCCGTTCTACATCGAGTTGGGGTGGACAGCGGCCGAGGCGGGTTACCTGCTGGGGGCACTGACCGTCACCGAAGTGCTCGCCGGGTTGCTCGTGTCATCCTTGATCCAGCGCTTTCCTGACCGCAGGCACCCCTTGGTGTTGGTCATTCTGTTGTTGATAGCAGGGTTGGCGTGCCTGATGGTCGCGCCGGTAGCGTTGGCGGCCGTGGCGACGGTATGCCTGGGCCTGGGCATTGGGGCGCTTTTCCCTCTCTCGTTGATCGTTGCCATGGACCACGCGGATTCACCGTCCAAGGCCGGCGCGCTGTTGGCGTTCGTGCAAGGTGGTGGGTACCTGATTGCCGCCAGCATGCCACTGCTCGCCGGTATCGTGCGTGACCAGCTCAGCTCATTGCACTGGGCTTGGGCGGTGATGATGATTGGTGCCTTCGTGCTGTTGGGGTTGAGCACCCTGTTGCGTCCGGTCAATAACCTTCGGGCTGTTCAACAGGCCTCATGACTTTCCGGGTATACCGTACTTGCGCAGCCGCTGCGCAATGGCGGTATGCGACGTTTGCAGCCTGCCGGCCAATTGCCGTGTTGAGGGATAACTTGCATATAAGCGCTGCAAGAGTTCCCGCTCGAAGTCGCCCACAGCTTGCTCCAGGCTCGCCACTTCGCCGTCCTGGCCGCGGGCCACCGAAGTGCCGGCGATGTCCAGGTCGCCAATGTCCACCAGGTTGCCTTCGCAGATGGCCGCAGCGCGGAAAATCACGTTCTGCAACTGCCGCACGTTGCCTGGCCATGGGTTGGCAAGCAGCGCCGAGTGGGTAGCTGGCGTAAGCCGGCAGGGTGGGCGCTGGATCTGCGTGCAGGCCTGCTGCATGAAGAAGTGCGCCAGCATCAGGATGTCCTGGCCACGGTCGCGCAGCGGTGGCACCTGCAGGTTGAGCACGTTGAGGCGGTAGAACAGGTCTTCACGGAAGGTGCCTTCGGCCACCATGCGCTCCAGGTCGCGGTGGGTGGCGCTGATGATGCGTACATCCACCTTCACCTCACGGTCGCCACCCACGCGCCGGAAGCTGCCGTCGCTGAGAAAACGCAGCAGCTTGGCCTGCAGGTAGGGCGACATTTCGCCGATCTCGTCGAGAAACACCGTGCCTTGGTTGGCCAGTTCCATCAGCCCCGGTTTGCCACCGCGTTGCGCACCGGTAAAGGCGCCTGGGGCATAGCCGAACAGCTCGCTCTCGGCCAGGCTCTCGGGCAGCGCGGCGCAGTTCAGGGCAAGAAACGGCGCGGCATGGCGGCTGCTGATGGCATGGCAGGCGCGGGCCACGAGCTCTTTGCCAGTGCCGGTCTCGCCATGTACCAGCAAGGGTGCGTCGAGGGCCGCCACGCGCAGGGCACGGGCTTTGAGGGTACGGATGGCCGGTGACTCACCGAGCAAGGCATCGAAGCCTTCGGCGTGGTCATGGTGCAAGGCCGACAGGCGCTCGCCCATGCGCGTCGGCGGGTACAGGGTCAGCAGGCCGCCGGCGTTGGTGATGGGGGTGGCGTCGAGCAGCAGGCTCTGGCCATTGAGCTGCATCTCGCGCATTGGCAGGTGGAAGTTGTTGTCTTGCAGGGCCTGAAGCAGGCCGTTGTCGCCGAACAGTTCACCCACCGAGCGCCCGGCCGACTCGCGCCCGCACAGGGCAATCAACGCCGGGTTGGCCAGCAGCACCAGGCCTGCGCTGTCCACCGCCAGCACCGGGTCGCTCATGGCCGCGAGCAGGGCGTCGAGCTGCAGGTGGCGGCGTTGGCCCGGGAGGATGTCGACCACATCCACCGACTGCACGCCCTGCACTTCGAACAAGGCGTCGTGCAACTCTTCGAGCACGGCGGGGCTGAGGGTCGGGGCGTCGATGTAGACGTTCGGCGGGACCATCTCCACGGCGTCCAGGTTGAGGTTGCGGGCACCGAGCAGGGCGAGGACTTCCTGGGTGATGCCGACGCGGTCGATGAAGCTGACGTGGATGCGCATGGGGAGGGTTGCGGTGATGGCCGGGGAGGGCGCTAGTATGCCTTAACATTGCCGGGGCCGCTTTGCGGCCCATTCGCGACGCAAGGCCGCTCCTACAAAGGTAGAGCGTCTTCTGTAGGAGCGGCCTTGCGTCGCGAAAGGGTCGCAAAGCGGCCCCAATTGCATTGTCACTCCAGATGTTCAGGCTTGATCGCGTCGCCCGATTTCACGTCCAGCTTTTCGCGAATGTCCGCGAACATGTAGTCGTAGAGTTTGTGCGGTGAGCTCAGGTTCTCGAACTTCTTCGGCGGGGCCAGGTAAGACTGAGCCTTGCGGGTCAACAGCATGAGGAAGCTGGGCAACACTTGGTCCTTGGCGAGGAAGAACTTTTCTTCCACCGGCTTGCCTTCGATGCTGCCATGCATGTGAAACTGAATGCCTCTGCCTTCCTTGGGGTCCGTCGCGGCCTCGTATTCGATGTTCAGGTCATAGCTGTGGTCATTGGTGTTCAGCGCGCTGCGCTCGATGTGTACATGACCAGGGTGGTACTGGGCCATGGCAAGCTCCTTTGGAAGGTCGAAAATGGCGGGCGCTAGGCGCCCACCCACTGCATTCAACGGTAGCTGATCCCAGGCTTGGCGGTGGAAACCCGGGTGCCGGCGGTGCCTTTGACGATGTCTTCGATGTTCTCCAGCGAGCTGATCACCGCCACTTTGCCGGTGTTGCGGGCAAAGTCACTGGCCGCCTGCACCTTCGGCCCCATGGAGCCAGCGGCGAAGCCCAGGCGTTCGAGTTCGTCGGGGTGGGCCTGGGCAATGGCTTTTTGCGTAGGCTTGCCCCAGTCAATGTAGGCCGCATCGACGTCGGTGGCGATTATCAGAAGGTCGGCTTCCAATTGCTCGGCCAGCAGTGCGGAGCACAGGTCCTTGTCGATGACCGCTTCGATACCTTTGAGCTTGCGGTTTTCGTCGTACATGGTGGGGATGCCACCGCCACCGGCGCAGATCACGATGCTGCTTTTTTCCAGCAGCCACTTGATCGGGCGGATCTCGAAGATGCGCTTGGGTTTGGGGCTGGCCACCACACGGCGGTACTTGTCGCCGTCGGCCTTGACCACCCAGCCTTTTTCCTTGGCCAGGCGCTCGGCTTCTTCCTTGCTGTAGACCGGGCCGATGAATTTGGTCGGGTCTTTGAAGGCCGGGTCGTTGGCGTCCACTTCGACTTGGGTGAGCAGGGTGGCGAACGGCACTTCGAACGCCAGCAGGTTGCCCAGCTCTTGTTCGATCATGTAGCCGATCATGCCTTCGGTTTCGGCACCGAGCACGTCCAGCGGATAGGCTTCGTCCGGCTTGTAGGACAGCGCCTGCAGCGACAGCAAGCCCACCTGTGGGCCGTTGCCGTGGGCGATGACCAGTTCGTTGCCGGGGTGAATCTTGGCGATCTGCTCGGTGGCGGTGCGGATATTGGCGCGCTGGTTGTCAGCGGTCATGGGCTCGCCGCGACGCAGCAGGGCGTTGCCGCCCAATGCAACAACGATACGCATGGGGAATGTCCTTTATTGGAAAAGTGGGTGCTGCTCCCAAGACGGGCACCGACCCTGTGGGAGCGGGTTTACCCGCGAATGCGTCGGCAAGGCCAGTGATGGCTTATGGGCTGACGCTTTCGCGGGTAAACCCGCTCCCACAGGGTTCAGGGTTGTTCCTCCCGTCGAGTCAGCCCTTACAGGTCAGCCAGGGTCGACACCAGGATCGCCTTGATCGTGTGCATGCGGTTTTCCGCCTGCTCGAAGGCGATGCAGGCCGGCGACTCGAACACGTCATCGGTCACTTCGATACCGTTGGCCAGGTCTGGGTACTGTTCGGCGATCTGCTTGCCCACCTTGGTGTCCGAGTTGTGGAAGGCCGGCAGGCAGTGCATGAACTTGGTCCGTGGGTTGCCGGTGGCCTTCATCAGCTCGGCATTCACCTGGTAAGGCTTGAGCTGCTTGATGCGCTCGCCCCAGGCTTCGATCGGCTCGCCCATCGATACCCAGACGTCGGTGTGCACGAAGTCCACGCCCTTGACCGCCGCTTTCGGGTCTTCGGTGAGGGTGATGCGTGCGCCGCTTTCTTCCGCGTATTTCTTGCAGCGTTCGACCAGGTCGTCGTGTGGCCACAGCGACTTGGGCGCGGCGATGCGTACGTCCATGCCGAGCTTGGCGCCGATCAGCAGCAGCGAGTTGCCCATGTTGTTGCGGGCATCGCCCAGGTAGGCGTAGCTGATGTCGTGCAGCGGCTTGTCGCTGTGCTCACGCATGGTCAGCACGTCGGCGATCATCTGGGTGGGGTGGTATTCATCGGTGAGGCCGTTGAACACGGGCACGCCAGCGAACTTGGCCAGTTCCTCGACGATCTCTTGCTTGAAGCCGCGGTACTCGATGGCATCGTACATGCGCCCGAGCACGCGGGCGGTGTCCTTCATGCTTTCTTTGTGGCCGATTTGCGAGGAGTTGGGGTCGATGTAGGTGACGTTGGCGCCCTGGTCATAGGCGGCGACTTCGAAGGCGCAGCGGGTGCGGGTCGAGGTCTTCTCGAAGATCAGGGCGATGTTGTTGCCCTTCAGGTGCTGCTGCTCGGTACCGGTGTATTTGGCGCGCTTGAGGTCGCGGGATAGGTCCAGCAGGTAGCGCAGCTCGCGCGTGGTGTGATGTTCGAGGCTGAGCAGGTTGCGGTTGTGAATATTGAACGCCATGACAGTTTCTCCTTGAGTTTGGCAAACATCCCGGCCGCCGCTTTGTGGGCGCGGCCGGGCGTATGGTCGTTAGTAGTCGATTGGGTCGCGCACGATTGGGCAGGTCATGCAGTGGCCGCCGCCACGGCCCCGGCCCAGTTCGCCGGCGCTGATGGTGATGACCTCGATACCGGCCTTGCGCAGCAGGGTGTTGGTGTAGGTGTTGCGGTCGTAGCCGATGACCACGCCCGGCTCGATGGCCACCACGTTGTTGCCGTCATCCCACTGTTCGCGCTCGGCGGCAAAGCTGTTGCCGCCGGTTTCGACCACGCGCAGCTTGTCTTTCTTACCCAGCAATTGCTCGGATACCACTTCGAGGAAGGAGGCATCCTGCGGCGCGATGTTCATGCCATAGGGCTTGCTGGAGTCCGGGGTGATGATGAAGGGTTTGATCTCCTTCACCACCTCGGGGAATACCGTTACCAGGTCGCGGTCGCAGAAGCTGAACACGGTGTCCAGGTGCATCGCTGCGCGGGACTTGGGCAGGCCAGCGACGATGACTTTTTCGGCAGCGCCTTTCTCGAACAGGTTCTGAGCCAGTTGGCCGATGGCATGGCGCGAGGTGCGCTCACCCATGCCGATCAGCACGATACCCTTGCCGACTGGCATCACGTCGCCGCCCTCGAGGGTGGCATTGCCGTGATCCTTGTCCGGGTCGCCATACCAGACCTGGAAGTCGGCACCGGTGAACTCCTTGTGGAACTTGTAAATGGCGGTGGTCAGCAGCGTTTCCTGGCGCCGCGCAGGCCAGTACATCGGGTTGAGCGTTACACCACCGTAGATCCAGCAGGTGGTGTCACGGGTGAATTGGGTGTTGGGCAGCGGCGGCAGAATGAAGCTGGAGTGACCCAGGTACTTGTTGTACATCTTGATCACTTCGGCGCCTTCGCTTACTGGAAGGTCCTGGCCAGCCACGCCGCCAATCAGGAACTCCGCCAGGTGGCGTGGTTCCAGCCCTTCGAGCCAGCTACGCACCTCGTTGGTCAGGCCGACACCCACGGTGTCAGAGGTAATCTTGCGGTCCAGGATCCACTTGAGGGCTTCCGGTTGCTGCACGATGTCGGTCAGCAGGTTGTGCATTTCCAGCACATCGACGCCGCGCTCGCGCATCTTGGTGACGAAGTCGAAATGGTCGCGCTTGGCCTGGTCGACCCAGATCACATCGTCGAACAGCAGTTCATCGCAGTTGCTCGGGGTCAGGCGCTTGTGGGCCAGCCCAGGGGAGCAGACCATCACTTTGCGCAGTTTGCCGGCTTCGGAGTGGACACCGTACTTCTGTTTTTCAGCGGACATTGTTCATTCCTCCATGTGTGCGAAGACGTGGGTCAAAGGGTCAGGAAGCCGTCGTACAGGCCATAGGCAGCCACCAGGGCGCCGACGACCACGGCCGCGAAGATCAGTTTTTCCACGTTGGTAAAGATGGGTTGGCCAACCTCGCGCTTGGCCTTGGCGAACAGGATGGCCCCAGGGGCGTACAGCAGGGCCGAGAGCAGCAGGTACTTCACGCCGCCGGCGTACAGCAGCCAGATGGCGTACAGCAAGGCGACGGCGCCGATGAACAGGTCCTTCTTGCGTTCGGCCAGGGCTTGCTCGTAGGTTTCGCTGCGCAGTGCCAGCAGGAAGGCATACGCCGCCGACCACAGGTAAGGCACCAGGATCATCGAGGTGGCGAGGTAGATCAGCGACAGGTAGGTACTGCTGGAGAACAGCGTGATGACCAGGAAGATCTGCACCATGGCGTTGGTCAGCCACAGGGCGTTGGCCGGTACCTGGTTGGCGTTTTCGCGGCGCAGGAACTCCGGCATGGTGTGGTCTTTGGCGGCCGCGAACATGATCTCGGCGCACAGCAGCACCCACGACAGCAGTGCCCCGAGCAGCGAGATGATCAGGCCGACGCTGATCAGCACCGCCCCCCAGTGGCCGACCACATGTTCAAGCACGGCGGCCATCGATGGGTTCTGCAGCTTGGCCAGTTCCGGTTGAGTCATGATGCCCAGCGAAAGTACGTTGACCAGCACCAAGAACAACAGCACGGTGACAAAGCCGATGACGGTGGCCTTGCCCACGTCACTGCGTTTTTCCGCCCGTGACGAGAAGATGCTCGCGCCCTCGATGCCGATGAACACCCAGACGGTGACCAGCATCATGTTGCGCACCTGGTTCATCACGCTGCCCAGCTCTGGTGTGCCCAGGCCCCAGATATCGGCGGTGAACACATCGAGTTTGAAGGCGAACAGGCAGATGAGGGCGAACAGCACCAGCGGCACGATCTTGGCGACCGTGGTGACCAGGTTGATGAACGCCGCTTCCTTGATCCCGCGCAGCACCAGGAAGTGCACGGCCCACAGCAGGATCGAGGCGCCAATGATCGCGGCGGGGGTGTTGCCCTCACCGAAGATCGGGAAGAAGTAACCGAGGGTGCTGAACAGCAGCACGAAGTAACCGACGTTGCCGAGCCAGGCGCTTATCCAGTAACCCCAGGCCGACGAAAAGCCCATGTAGTCACCGAAACCGGCTTTGGCGTAGGCGTACACACCGCCGTCCAGGTCAGGTTTACGGTTGGCCAGGGTCTGGAACACGAACGCCAAGGTCAGCATGCCGACCGCGGTGATGGCCCAGCCGATCAGCACTGCACCAACCCCCGCGCTGGCCGCCATGTTTTGCGGCAATGAGAAGATCCCGCCGCCAATCATTGAGCCTACTACCAGTGCAACTAACGCACCGAGTTTTAGTTTTCCGGATGAATCAGACATTTAACAACTCCTGCCAGGAGAAAGTTGACGACAGAGTAAATCCGACGCCTGCACCATGGGCTGACTTGGGTCAGTTCACGGGCACGTAAAGTAGGAAAAATCCTTCACGTGGCTCCTGGAGAGTGCCGACAGCTTTGCTGCAGGCCTTGCACGCTGGCACCTCCATGTCCTTCTAGAGCAAACGCTCTGTTCGGCCTGCGATGCTTGAAGCTAGCTGTTTTTGAGGCTTTCGCAAATTTTTCACAAGAATTTCGAGTTTTAACAGTTTCTTCCCTAGTTGCTGGGCAGCTGCTAGTTTTTACTGAGGCATCGCATAGACAAAGCAGTTATGACTGCTATAGCTTTTATGGCCTTATTCAATATAAATCATGCCTTTTATATGGCCGCCACGGCTGTTTCAAACGCATGACAGCGGGTGAAAAAAGGGAGGCACATGAGCGAACCGGGACAGAAGCTGCGCTTGGGCGCGTTGATCGCACTGGTGGTTGGCTCGATGATCGGCGGCGGGATCTTCTCGCTGCCACAGAACATGGCGGCGCGTGCCGATGTGGGGGCGGTGCTGATCGGTTGGGCCATCACCGCGGTTGGCATGCTGGCCCTGGCGTTCGTGTTCCAGACGCTGGCCAACCGCAAGCCCGAACTGGACTCGGGTGTGTATGCCTACGCCAAGGCCGGCTTTGGCGACTACATGGGCTTTTCGTCGGCCTGGGGTTACTGGATCAGTGCTTGGCTCGGCAACGTCGGCTATTTCGTGCTGCTGTTCAGTACGCTGGGGTTTTATTTTCCGGTCTTTGGCGAGGGCAACACGCCCATCGCCATCGGCTGCGCTTCGCTGCTGCTGTGGGCGGTGCACTTTCTGGTGTTGCGCGGGATCAAGGAGGCGGCGTTCATCAACCAGGTGACCACCGTGGCCAAGGTGGTGCCGTTGCTGATCTTCATCGTCATCGCGGCCTTCGCATTCCGGGCCGATATCTTTACCCGTGATATCTGGGGCTTGAGCAACCCGCAGTTCGGCAATGTGCTGGACCAGGTGCGCAACATGATGCTGGTGACCGTGTTCGTGTTCATCGGTATCGAAGGCGCCAGCGTGTATTCCGGGCGTGCGCAGCGCCGCTCGGATGTGGGCAAGGCCACGGTGATCGGTTTTCTGGGGGTGCTGGCGCTGTTGGTGCTGGTCAACGTGCTGTCGCTGGGCGTGATGACCCAACCAGAGCTGGCGGGCTTGCAGAACCCGTCGTTGGCCTCGGTGCTGGAGCACATCGTCGGCCCGTGGGGTGCGTTGCTGATCAGTATCGGCTTGGCCATTTCGCTGCTCGGCGCACTGCTTTCCTGGGCGTTGCTGTGTGCGGAGATCCTGTTTGCCACCGCGCGTGACAAGACCATGCCGCGCTTTCTGGCCAAGGAAAACGCCAACCATGTACCGGCCAACGCCCTGTGGCTGACCAACTGCATGATCCAGGGGTTTCTACTGATTACGCTGTTTTCGGCTGGGACCTACACCAGCCTGATCTACCTGGCGTCGTCGATGATCCTGGTGCCTTACCTGTGGTCAGCGGCGTATGCGGTGTTGTTGGCGGTACGTGCAGACACCTACGCCGGGCAAGCGGCGTTGCGGCGCAAAGACCTGCTGGTGGCGTTGGTTGCTCTGCTGTATGCGGTGTGGCTGCTGTATGCCGGTGGGCTCAAGTACCTGCTGCTGTCGGCACTGTTGTATGCCCCTGGGGTGATTCTGTTCGCCAGGGCCAAGCACGAGCAGGGGCAGACCCTGTTCACGACGTGGGAGAAGCTCATTTTTGCCGCGGTGCTGGCGGGCGCTGCGCTGGCGGCGTATGCGCTGTATTCAGGGTTGCTGAGCTTGTGAGCCGGCTGGGCAGGCCTGTTCTGGGCGTGACCAGATCCACAGGTTGCCCAGGGTCATGCCGCCAATCGCCAGAAACACGGGCCAGTGATGGTCGAGGAAGGTCAGCATCAGCCCCGCGCACAGCAGCATGCTGAGGGTTGCACTGACCTTGGCCCGACGCTGAATCACCTTGCCATTGCGCCAGTTGAACAGAATCGGCCCGAACAACCGGTGGTTCTCCAGCCAGGCAGAAAGGCGCGGTGAACTGCGGGTGGCGGCCCAGGCGGCCAGCAAGATGAACTCAGTGGTCGGCAGGCCAGGAATGACGATCGCGACCAGGCCTATCCCCAAGCTGACGTAAGCCAGGATTCCATACAGCAGGCGGGCGATTTTCGAGCGGGCAGGTTGGGTCATGGTCTCACTGCAAAAAACGGTTCGGCCACCGGTGGGGTGGCCGGGCATAGCGTGTCAGACCAACGCGGCATCCGCGGCATAGGCGTGTTTGAGCAGCTCGGTGAAGCGCTTGAAGGCTGCGACTGCGCCGCGTTCGGCGGCGGCCTCTTCGTCGGCCGACAGCGCTAGGCCATCGAGGATACGGGTGAACTGTTTCCAGCCTTCGGCACGGCCGCCGGCCGGTTCGCCCAGGTGGCGAGCGCCAAAGTTGTCGGACAGCTCCAGGGCCACGGCCCGCTTGATCAGAAACGCAGCGCCCAGTTTGGAGCCTTCGGAGACGAAGATCCAGCCCATGGCTTCGCCCAGGCTCGGATTTTGTACCGCGCCGGGCACTGGGCCAGGCACTTCGGTGTTGAGGTCGGCGAGGTCCAGGCGGGCCTGCTCGGCGCGGCAGCGCTCGGCCAGATCGGGGACGATGGCGATCAGTTGCGGGTCGGTGTACAAGGCCTTGAGTTCGGACTGGAACAGGTACTGGGCGACCACGAAGCGGGCGAAGCTTTCACGGCTGTCGAAGGGCGCGTGGGACTTGACCAGGGCATCCAGCTCGGCGTGCGGGGCGTGGGTGATCTGGTTGAGGCGCTGGGAGCGCAGGGCTGGGCGTTCGGTCATGGGGGCAGTCCTTGGAAAAAGGGGGCGTCTAGAGACAAGACGAAATAGCGGGGGCGGGACAGTAAAAAAACTGGGGTTTTCGGGTGTAGGCCTTGAGAGTTGTAGCGCCTTTAGGGTCGAGCGCCGCTTGCGCGGCGTTTCGCAGCACAAGGCTGCTCCTACACCTGTTTGCGCGCGCCCTTACCTCAGGAGTAATTGGCCCGAAAAAATGTAGGAGCAGCCTTGTGCTGCGAAGCGCCGCGCAAGCGGCGCTCGATCTCAAGCACTGCAACAATCAAGGCCTACCCAAGCGATCAGATATCCCACACCACATTGATGCCAAAGTTACGCCCCGGCATGGTCAGGCGGTCCATGTTGGCCGGCTGGGTCACAGCCGCTTCACCCTGGCCGTCGTAGCTGCGCACCGAATCCCACTGCCAGTACTTCTTGTCGGCAAGGTTGTACAGGCCGGCGTTGATGGTGACGTCGTCGGTCACCTTGTAGAAGCCGGTCAGGTCCAGCACGCCATAGCCCGGGGTGCGGAACTTGCTGCTCGAACCGTCGGGCGCGTAGAAGTGGGTGTCGTCCACGCGGGTCTTGCGCTTGACCAGCGTCCAGCTCAACAGGCCGCCGTAGTTCTGCTGCTCGTAACCCAGGCCGAACACGCCCTTCAGCGGGTTGACGGTGTTCAACGGCTGGCCGGTGTCATCGTTGCGGCCGTAGGTGTAGGCAATCGAGCCCTGGGTGTACAGGCCTTGCGGCGCACCGAAGTGATCCAGGTTCAGGCGGCCCTTGACCTCGGCGCCCTTGATGGTGGCGTGCTTGATGTTGTTGGCCTGGAAGGTTTGCTCCAGGTTGGCGCTTTGCACGGCGTCTTCGTCGATGAAGTCGCGGTACTTGTTGTAGTACACCGCCACATCGAAGTTGCCGGCGTCGAAGTTGCCGCGCAGGCCGGTTTCGTAGCTTTTGCTCTTCTCAGGCTCAAGCCCCGGGTTGCCCTCTACGCGATAGCCTTGTTCTAGGTTCTGGAAGCGGCCGTACATGGACTTGGCGGTCGGGGTGCGGAAGCCTTCGGCGTACTGGCCGTACCAGGTGTAGTTATCGTTGAAGGCGTAGGTCAGGCCGAATTTGGGCGAGACGCGGTGCCACTTCTTGTCCGAGTCGTCCTGGGAGGTAGGCGCCGTGCCGGTAGACTCCAGGCCACGCAGGAAGGCGTCGGTGAACTTGGGCTCCATGTGCGTGTAGTCGTAGCGGGCGCCGGGCAGGAAGGTCCAGTTGTTCCAGCGGATTTCGTCCTGGACGAACAGGCTGTAGGTGTTCACGGTCGGGTCCGGGAAGTCGCTGACCAGGGCCTGGCCGTCTGCCGGGCGGTCTGCACCGGCGGCGGAGCAACCCACGCCAACGGCCAGGCAGGTGCCGGTGCCGCTGCGCGAGCCGGTAACCTTTTCATGCTTGAGGGTGGTGCCGTAGGTCAGCAGGTGGTCAGTAGCGCCAATGCTGAAGGCCTTGTCCAGCTGGGCATCGAACACCCACTGGCGGTCTTTGTAGGTGGTGTCCCGGGTGCGCAGCACCTGGCGGGTAATAGGCGCGTAGACTTCCTCAGTGTGCTGGTCAGTCTTGGCGATCTGGTAGTTCAGGCTCCACTTCACGTGGTCGGCAACCAGCGAGTCCAGGCCAAACTCGTGGTTGATGCCGAAGCGCTCGCGGGTAATGGTGTCGTTGCCGTTACGCGCCTTGTAGAAGCCCATCGCGGTGGTACCACCGATGAACGGCCCACCCACCGCACTGAGAATATTCTGGTCGCGGTCATCCTTGTAACGCTCGTAGGTGAACCCCAGGCGTGCGTCGTCGGCGTAGTTCCAACCCAGTTTGGCCAGCACGTTGGTGGTGCGCGCGTCCTGCGGGTTGGCTTCGGTGCGG
The DNA here is from genome assembly GCF_028895205.1 of Pseudomonas sp. ITEM 17296. NCBI lineage: Bacteria > Pseudomonadati > Pseudomonadota > Gammaproteobacteria > Pseudomonadales > Pseudomonadaceae > Pseudomonas > Pseudomonas sp. ITEM 17296. The sequence continues at coordinate 57,721 of NZ_WJRS01000023.1, forward strand.
GCCAGGCCGTCACCGCTGTGGCCACCGTAAGATTCGGTCTCGTGGCCGTTGCGCTGGCTCAGGTGCAGCAAGCCATCGACGTCGCCCTGGCGGCCGGCAACGGTGGCGGAGGTCAGCCAGCTTTCGTCGGCCGAGCTGTAACCGGTCTTCAAGCGGGCGCCGACGTCCTTGCCGGGTTTGATGATGTCGTCTGGGTCGAGGGTGAAGTAGCTCACCGCACCGCCGATGGCGTTGCTGCCGTACAGCACCGACGCCGGGCCGCGCAGGATCTCCACGCGCTTGACGATTTCGGGGTCGACATAGTTGCGCTGGGTCTGGGCGTAAGGGCCGTAGAAGAAGCTGTCGGGGATCGACACGCCGTCGACCTGGGTGAGGATCCGCTCACCGTCGATGCCGCGGATGTTGTAACCGTTCAGGCCGCTGCGTTGGCCGGTACCCGCCACCGAAACCCCCGGCTCGTAACGCACCAGGTCCTGAATGTTGTTGACGTTTTGCCGGTCCAATTGCTCGCGGGTCTGCACGCTGACGGTGCTCGGCACCTGGCTGACGTCCTGGGCGCTGCGCGTGGCGCTGACAGTCACCTGCTGCAGGGCGATGACATTGCCCGTGGTCTGGCGTTCGAGCACCACATTGCCGTTACTGATCTTGCGATAGCCTAGGCCCGTGCCCTTGAGCAGGCGCTTGAGCGCAGCTTCCGGTGGCAGTGCACCTTGCACCCCTGGCGAGGCCACGTTATCGGCCAGCTCGGCACTGAAACCGACTTGCCAGCCGGTCACTTGGCTGAAGGCATTGATGGCCGAGACCAGCGGCTGCTGGCCGATGCTGAAGCGATAGTCGCCCATGCGCGGGCTGCTGGCCTGGGCAGGTTCGGCGGCCAGGGCTGGCAGGCTGCAGGCGCCGCAGGTGAGCAGGGCCAGGCTCAGCAGGGACAATTGCCCTGTACGGCGGGAAAGTGTGGACGGGCGAGTTGGACCTGTGGACATCGAAAGCGCTCCCAGACGCGCGAACTGTTATAGGTGATGACCGTTCTTGTTTTCAAACAAGAATCAGTTGCATTGGCTATAACGAGACGGGCGGGGCAGCGCGATCGCGTAAAAATAATTTATCGTGCAGGCAAGGGATGCAGCGGTTACTCAGTTGAGGATGACCACCGCGGGGTATTCATGCAGCCGGGCAGAGGTGATGTGGGCCAAGGCACGCAGGGTTTCCAGCGGTTGGTCGAGGCGATAGTTGCCGGTCACCGCGACGTCTTCGAGGCCGGCGTTACGGTTGATGATCCAGCCGGGGTAGTAGCGCCTGACCTCGGCCAGCACCTGGCTCAACGGGCAGTTCTCGAACACCAGGCGGCCATCGACCCAGGCCAGGTCCTTTTGCATGTCTGCGCGCTGTCGCTGGCCAAAGCCCTGGGGGCCGACGCTGATGCTGTCGCCGGCACTGAGCCGGATGCGCTGGTCACTGGCGGCCTGCAGGTCAACGTCACCGCGCTGTACCCGCACCTGGGCTTCGCCGTCCAGGTACCGCACGGCAAAGTCGGTATCACGCACCTGAGCGCGCAAAGGGCCGGCCTGCACTTCGAGCGGCACTTGCCCGCCCTCAGGGACCTGGAAGTAGGCCTCGCCCTGGAGCAGACGGGCCACCTGACGCCCTTCGCGCAGGTCGCTGGCAAACGCCGAATTGGTGTTGAGCAGCACTTTTGCGCCGTCGTCCAGCTGCAGGCGCTGGCGCTCACCGACCACGGTCAGGTGGTCGGCCTGCAGGCGCATGGGCAGGTTGCCGAGGGTGAACAGGCCGACCAGCAGCACTGCAGCGGTGGCCAAGGGCTTCCAGTGGCTGCGCAGGCGCCCGCGCAACGACCGACGCTGGCCCTGATGCAGTTGCACGGCAGCCTGGTGCAGCGGCATGCCATTCCACAGCGCTTCTGCTTCAACGTAGGCTTCGGCGTTTTCCGGTGCGGCGCTGAGCCAGGCTTCGAAGGCCTGGGTGTCCTGTGCATCGGCGCATTGCAGGCGTACCAGCCAGTCCAGCGCCTCGTCCCTGGCACGGGCACGGGCATTGAGCCCGGCGGGTGTCGGGCGAGGGGCGGGGTGGTCGGTCACGGTGAATCCTTGAAAGGGTTATTCACGAATGATCAAGGCTAAGGCGGGGTGTGGCAAGCGCTTTGCGTTGCCTGGCGGGCCGGTGGTCGTTTCACTTGAGACGGTCGGCGACGCCCATGCAGATCGCCATGATCAGTTTCAGTTCCTTCTGAACCGTGCTGGCGGAGACGTTCAATTGCTCGGCGATTTCCAGGTAGGTGGCGCCATGCAGGCGGCTGAGGATGAAGATGCGCTGCTGGCGCTCGCTCAGTTGGTTGAGGCTGACGCTGAGGTGCTCGAGCAACTGCTCGGCGTGGGCGGCGTCTTCGCTGCTGCTGGCAGGGGCGGCAATGCTGTGCAGCACCTCGTCGGGCACGTCGTCGACCAGCATGCGTGCTTGCACCCGGCGTGCGCGCAGGTGGTCGAGGGCCAGGTTGCGCGCAGTCTGGAACACGAAGGGTTCGATATGCTCGATGGGCCGCTCGCTCAAGGCACGGGACACCCGCAGGTAGGTTTCCTGCAGCAGGTCCTCGGCCGTGCTGGGGTTGCCCACCATGCGTTGCAGGGTGCGCAGCAGGGTGAGGCGCTGGACGAGGAAGACGGAGTTGAACCGGGACTGACTCACGGGGGGACCTGGCCGACGAAAGGTTAATGATAATGCTTATCATCTGTACCAAAGGTCAAGTCTGGAAGTGTTTAGAAATGGTAAAGATTGTGGTTACCCCAACCTAGCGCATCCCCGTGTAGGAGCAGCCTTGTGCTGCGAAGAGGCCGGTAGACGCCCCGAAAATGCTGGGCTGTACCGTCAAGCTGTTCACTTAAGAATGCCGGGGCCGCTCTGCGGCCCATCGCGGCACAAGGCCGCTCCCACACCGACCGCGTTATGCCCCTATTTACAGGGCATGCGCGAACATTGTGGGAGCGGCCTTGTGCCGCGAAGGGCCGCAAAGCGGCCCCCATACAGCCGATGGATAACTTAAGTGAACAGCATTAGGGGCTGTACCGGCCTCTTCGCAGCACAAGGCTGCTCCTACAGAGAAACGTATGCCGCTGGGTTACTGGGCGCTGCACAACGCCAGGCAGTTATCCAGCATCCGGTTGGAGAACCCCCATTCATTGTCATACCAGGCCAGCACCTTGAGCATCCGCCCATTGGCCCGGGTATGGTTGGCATCGAAGATCGACGATAACGGGTTGTGATTGAAATCGCAGGAAACCAAAGGCAATGCGTTGTAGCCCAATACTCTGGAATGCCGGCTGGCCTCCAGGAACAGTTGGTTGACCTCGTCGGCACTGGCTTCGCGCTTGAGGTTGACGGTGAGGTCCACCAGCGACACGTTGATCACCGGTACCCGTACCGCCATGCCGGTCAGCTTGCCGGCCAGCTCCGGCAGCACCAGGCCCACGGCTTCGGCGGCGCCGGTCTTGCTCGGGATCATCGACTGGGTGGCCGAGCGTGCCCGGTAGGGGTCGCTGTGGTAGACGTCGGTAAGTACCTGGTCGTTGGTGTAGGCATGGATGGTGGTCATCAGGCCCTGCTCGATGCCGAACTCGCGGTGCAGCACCTGGGCGATGGGCGCCAGGCAGTTGGTGGTGCAGGAGGCATTGGAAATGATCTGGTGCGAAGCGCGCAGCACGTCGTGGTTGACCCCGTACACCACGGTGGCATCGGCACCTTTGGCTGGCGCCGAGACGATCACTTTGCCAGCACCAGCGGCCAGGTGTGCGGCGGCCTTGGCGCGTTCGGTGAACAGCCCGGTGCATTCGAACACCACGTCGATCGCTTCGGCCTTCCAGGGCAGTTCGGCCGGGTTGCGGATGGCACTGACTGCGATGCGGTCACCATTGACCGTCAGGCTTTCATGATCGGCTTCGACGCTGGCGTCGAAGGTGCCGTGCACGCTGTCGTACTTGAGCAGATGGGCGTTCATGGCGCTGTCGCCCAGGTCGTTGATGGCGACGACCTGCAGGTCCTGGCGGTAGCCTTGGGTATACAGTGCGCGGAGGACATTACGCCCAATGCGGCCGAATCCATTGATGGCGATGCGAAGGGTCATGGCATTACCTCTGGCGGTTCGAGTGAGGCCTGTGGCACAAAGGGGCTTCACTGAAACGGTTTTGTTGTTGGAATTACAAGATTATTCACTATCAGATAGAAAACAAGCCTTTTTAGTGGCAGTATTTTGTTTAAACATACAACGAGTGGTCGGGCAGGCCACCCCAGCGAGACCTCCAGGCCCTTTCCTAGAGCCTAGGTCGCAATCGTTTGGAGGGGAAATGCCCGGTAAGCCGCCCCTACAGTTAGCCTGGAGTCCAGTACATGCACCCGCGCATCCTTGAGGTCACCCAACGGCTGGTCGAACGCAGCCGTGCCACCCGTGAACGCTACCTGCAGCTGATTCGCGGCGCGGCCAGTGACGGACCCATGCGTGCCAGCTTGCAGTGCGCCAACTTCGCCCACGGCGTCGCCGGTTGTGGCGCGCAGGACAAGCAGAGCCTGCGCCTGATGAACGCAGCCAACGTCGCCATCGTCTCCGCCTACAACGACATGCTCTCGGCGCACCAGCCGTACCAGCACTTCCCCGAACAAATCAAACAGGCCCTGCGCGACGTCGGCTCGGTTGGCCAGTTCGCCGGCGGAGTACCGGCCATGTGCGATGGCGTGACCCAGGGCGAGCCGGGCATGGAGCTGGCCATTGCCAGCCGTGAAGTGATCGCCATGTCCACCGCTGTTGCCCTGTCGCACAACATGTTCGATGCCGCGCTGATGCTCGGCATCTGCGACAAGATCGTCCCCGGCCTGATGATGGGTGCGCTGCGCTTCGGGCACTTGCCGACCATTTTCGTGCCAGGTGGCCCGATGCTGTCGGGCATCTCCAACAAGCAGAAGGCCGACGTGCGCCAGCGCTACGCCGAAGGCAAGGCCAGCCGCGAAGAACTGCTGGAATCGGAGATGAACTCCTACCACAGCCCAGGCACCTGCACCTTCTACGGCACCGCCAACACCAACCAGCTGGTGATGGAAGTGATGGGGCTGCACCTGCCGGGCGCCTCGTTCGTCAACCCTTACACGCCATTGCGTGACGCGCTCACCGCCGAGGCGGCGCAGCAGGTCACGCGCATGACCAAGGCCAGTGGCAGCTTCATGCCGCTGGGCGAGATCGTCGACGAGAAGGCGCTGGTCAACTCGATCGTTGCCTTGCACGCCACCGGCGGCTCCACCAACCACACCTTGCACATGCCGGCGATCGCCCAGGCGGCAGGCATCCAGTTGACCTGGCAAGACATGGCCGACCTGTCCGAAGTGGTGCCGACGTTGTCTCACGTTTACCCCAACGGCAAGGCCGACATCAACCACTTCCAGGCCGCCGGCGGTATGGCTTTCCTGATTCGCGAGCTGCTCGATGCCGGCTTGCTGCACGAAGACGTCAACACCGTGGCAGGCCATGGCTTGCGCCGTTATACCCAAGAGCCGTTCCTCGACAACGGCAAGCTGGTCTGGCGCGAAGGGCCGACGCAGAGCCTGGACGAAAGCATTCTGCGCCCAGTGGCGCGGCCGTTCTCAGCCGAAGGCGGCCTGCGGGTGATGGAAGGCAACCTGGGGCGTGGTGTGATGAAAGTCTCCGCCGTTGCCCCCGAACACCAGGTGGTGGAGGCCCCGGCGCGGATCTTCCACGACCAGCAGTCGCTGGCCGATGCCTTCAAGGCCGGTGAGCTTGAGTGCGACTTCGTCGCTGTGGTGCGCTTCCAGGGGCCGCGTTGCAACGGCATGCCCGAGCTGCACAAGCTGACGCCGTTCCTGGGTGTGCTGCAGGACCGCGGCTACAAAGTGGCGCTGGTGACCGATGGGCGCATGTCGGGCGCGTCGGGCAAGATCCCGGCCGCCATCCACGTGTGCCCCGAAGCCTACGATGGCGGCCCGCTGGCGCGCGTGCGCGAGGGTGATATCGTGCGGGTCGATGGCGTTGCCGGCACGCTGCAGGTGAAGGTATCGGCCGAAGAACTGGCCAGCCGTGACCTGCCACCCGCCCCCCAAGGCAATGACCTGGGTTGCGGGCGCGAGCTGTTCGGCTTCATGCGCATGGCGTTCAGCCCGGCCGAGCAGGGCGCCAGCGCCTTTACCTCGGCTTTGGAGAACCTCAAATGAAGGACTTGCTGGTTGGCGACATCGGTGGCACCAATGCCCGTTTTGCGTTGTGGCGTGACAACCAGCTGTACCAGGTGAAGGTATTCGCCACCGCGGACTACACAAGCCCTGAGCAGGCCATCGAGGCCTACCTGAAGGATCAGGGCATTGCCCGGGGTGGCCTGTCGGCGGTGTGCCTGGCGGTGGCCGGGCCGGTCGATGGCGATGAGTTTCGCTTCACCAACAACCATTGGCGCCTGAGCCGCCGTGCGTTCTGCAGCACGCTGCAGGTCGAGCGGCTGATGCTGATCAACGACTTCTCGGCCATGGCGCTGGGCATGACCCGCCTGCAAGCGGGCGAGTTTCACGAGGTGTGCCCTGGCCATGCCGACCCGCTGCGGCCTGCGCTGGTAATCGGGCCCGGTACCGGGCTGGGTGTCGGCAGCCTGCTGCGCCTTGGCGAGCAGCACTGGCAGGCGCTACCCGGTGAAGGTGGGCATGTCGACCTGCCGGTGGGCAATGCCCGCGAGGCCGCGATCCACCAACAGATTCACAGCCAGATTGGCCATGTCAGTGCCGAGACCGTGCTCAGTGGTGGAGGCCTGGTGCGCTTGTATCAAGCCCTGTGCGCGCTGGATGGCGACACACCGCGGCACAAGACCCCGGCGCAGATTACCGATGCCGCCCTGGGCGGTGAGCCGCGGGCGTTGGCGGTGGTCGAGCAGTTCTGCCGCTTCCTGGGCCGCGTGGCGGGCAACAATGTGCTGACCTTGGGCGCGCGCGGTGGGGTTTATATTGTCGGGGGGGTGATCCCTCGGTTTGCCGAGCTGTTCCTGCGCAGTGGGTTTGCCACGAGCTTTGCCGACAAGGGCTGCATGAGTGGGTATTTTGCCGGGGTGCCGGTGTGGTTGGTGACGGCTGAGTTTTCGGGGCTGCTGGGGGCCGGGGTGGCTTTGCAGCAGGCGCTGGATCACTGATGGGAGCGCTTTGCGGCCCTTCGCAGCACAAGGCTGCTCCTACAGGATGGCGCTGGATCATTGATGGGGCGCTTTGCTGCCCTTGGTACAGGATGGCGCTGGATCATTGATGGCGTGGTTCCTGTAGGAGCAGCCTTGTGCTGCGAAGGGTTGCAAAGCAGCCCCAATGGCAATACCCGACAGCAGGCAAAAAGACCTGCACACAACAAGAGGACGGACCATCTTGAGCACTGCCGGAAAATCGATCCTGATGGTCGACGACGACCAGGAAATCCGCGAACTGCTGCAAACCTACCTGAGCCGCTCCGGCTTCCAGGTACACGCCGAGGCCGACGGGCGGGGCTTTCGTCAGGCCCTGGAAAGCACGCCCTGCGACCTGGTCATTCTCGATGTGATGCTGCCCGATGAAGATGGCTTCAGCCTGTGCCGCTGGGTGCGTCAACACCCGCGTCAAGCGCGGGTGCCGATCATCATGCTCACCGCCAGTTCTGACGAAGCCGACCGGGTCATCGGCCTGGAGCTGGGCGCCGACGACTACCTCGGCAAACCGTTCAGCCCGCGTGAACTGCAAGCACGGATCAAGGCCTTGCTGCGCCGTGCCGAGTTCGGCCAGGCGGCGCCGAGCAGCGCCGTGCTGGCCTTCGATGACTGGCGCCTGGACACGGTCAGCCACCGCCTGTTCCACCGCGATGGCGAAGAGGTGATCCTGTCGGGTGCCGATTTCGCCCTGCTGAAACTGTTTCTCGATCACCCCCAGCAAATCCTCGACCGCGACACCATCGGCAATGCCACCCGGGGGCGTGAACCGATGCCGCTGGACCGTATCGTCGACATGGCGGTCAGCCGCCTGCGCCAGCGTCTGCGCGACACCGAAAAACCACCTCGGCTGATCCGCACCGTGCGTGGCAGTGGTTACCTGCTGGCTGCCCATGTCTGCTGCGCTTCCTGAGCGGCGCTGGCGCCTGCTGCCGCGCTCGCTGCTGGGGCGCATGCTGCTGCTGACCTTGCTGGTGGTGCTGCTGGCCCAAGGCTTGTCCAGCGTCATCTGGGTCGCTCAATTGCGTGCCAGCCAGCTGCAAGGCCTGCGCGCCAGTGCCAGCAGCCTGGCCCATTCGATGAGTGCCAGCGTCAGCTACTTCCGCTCGCTGCCCGTGGCCTACCGGCCGATGGTGCTCGACCAGCTGCGCAGCATGGGTGGCACGCGCTTTTTCGTGTCGCTCAACGACAAGCCGCTGGACATGCCGGTGCTGCCCGTCACCCCACGCAAGCAGGCGGTGATCGAGGTGTTCCAGCAGGTGCTGCACGAACGCTTGGGGCCGCAGATGGAAGTCAGCGTGGCGTTCGTCGCCCCCGATGACCTGCGCATTTTCAACAGTGGCCTGAAACTCGATGAACTGCCACGTTCGTGGGCGCATTATTCGCTGACCCTAGAGCCGCTCAACCCACCCGTACTGGTGACACAGATCCGCCTGGGCGAGGGTGAGTGGCTGTACATCGCCTCGCTGCTGCCTGAGCCCTACACCGGCCTTGAGGCCGAGCGCCTGCCCCGCCAGCAGATCGGTTTCATCGTGCTCACCACCGCCTTGCTGTTGCTGTTCATCGGCCTGTTGGTGCACTGGCAAAGCTGGCCACTCAAGCGCCTGGCGCGCGCTGCGCGGGAGTTGTCGCTGGGCGCCGATGTGGCCCCTGTGGCCGAAGGCGGGGGCAGCGAGGTGGTTGAAGTCGGCCGGGCCTTCAACAGCATGCGCGAGCGTATCAGCCGCTACCTGACCGAACGCAGCCAGCTGTTCAGCGCTATTTCCCATGACCTGCGCACGCCCATCACGCGCTTGCGCCTGCGCGTCGAACTGCTGGAAGACGAGCGCCTGCAGGCCAAGTTCAGCCAGGACCTGGATGAGCTGGAGTTGTTGGTCAAAGGCGCGTTGCAGTGTGTGAAAGACACCGATATCCACGAGAACATCGAGCCGGTCGACCTTAACCAGGTGCTGGACATCCTGGCTGAGCCTTACCTTGGCGATGGCCGCATCACGGTGGAGGGCCAAGCGCTGGCGCCCTACCCGGGCAAGCCGCTGGCGTTGCGCCGCTGCATCGGCAACCTGATCGACAACGCCATCAAGTACGGCGAGCGCGCGCGGTTGCGGGTCATCGACAGCGCCGAGGGCTTTGTCCTGCAGGTCGATGACCACGGGCCGGGGGTGCCGCAGCAGCAGATGGAGCAGGTGTTCGAGCCGCACTTCAGGCTGGCCGGGCAGCAGCAGGGGTACGGGTTGGGCTTGGGGATTGCGCGCAACATCGCCCATAGCCATGGCGGTGAAGTGAGCTTGCTCAACCTGCGCGAGGGTGGTTTGCGGGTCACGTTGTATCTGCCGCGAGGGCTGGAGTGAGCGTGTGTGCGGGTATCCCCGCGAATGTCACCAAACGATGACATTCGCGCATCGCTTCGTTACCTGGCGCGTCGGCCACGCCGCTTAGACTGCATGCAACGCAAGCGACCGACTTGCACGGCATAACAACAAGAAAGGTGCTTCGATGAATTCCACGCTCCGTCTCGCTGCCGCGATTTCCCTCGCTTCTCTGTTCCCGCTCAGCGTCCTCGCTGCCGATGCCAAAGGCAATGTCGAGGTCGTGCACTGGTGGACCTCTGGCGGTGAAAAGGCCGCTGTCGATGTGCTCAAGGCGCAAGTCGCGAAAGATGGTTTTACCTGGAAGGACGGTGCAGTTGCCGGCGGTGGCGGTGCCACGGCCATGACCGTGCTGAAAAGCCGCGCGGTGGCCGGCAACCCGCCAGGTGTCGCGCAGATCAAAGGCCCCGATATCCAGGACTGGGCCGCGACCGGCCTGCTCGACAGCGACGTGCTGAAGGACGTGGCCAAGGACGAAAAATGGGACAGCCTGCTCGACCAGAAAGTCGCTAACGTCGTCAAGTACGACGGTGACTACGTCGCGGTGCCGGTCAACATCCACCGCACCAACTGGCTGTGGATCAACCCTGAGGTCTTCAAAAAGGCCGGCATCGAAAAAGCGCCCGCGACCCTCGACGAATTCTACGCCGCTGCCGACAAGCTCAAGGCGGCCGGCTTCATCCCGCTCGCCCACGGTGGCCAGCCGTGGCAGGACAGCACTGTCTTCGAAAGCGTGGCGCTCTCGGTGATGGGCGTGGAAGGTTACAAGAAGGCCATGGTCGACTTGGACAACGCCACACTGACCGGCCCGGACATGATCAAGGCGTTGACCGAGCTGAAGAAGATCGCCACCTACATGGACCCTGACGGCAAAGGCCAGGACTGGAACCTGGAGGCGAACAAGGTCATCAACGGCAAGGCCGGCATGCAGATCATGGGTGACTGGGCCAAGAGCGAGTGGACCTTGGCCAACAAGGTCGCGGGCAAAGACTATCAGTGCGTGCCGTTCCCCGGCACGAGCAATGGCTTCCTGTACAACATCGACTCGCTGGTGGTGTTCAAGCAGAAGGATCCCGGCACGGCTGCCGGCCAGCAGGACATCGCCAGGAAGGTGCTGGGTACGGACTTCCAGAAGGTGTTCAGCACCAACAAAGGCTCGATCCCGGTGCGTAACGACATGCTCGCCGACATGGGCGCGTACGGCTTCGACGCCTGCGCCCAGACCTCGGCCAAGGACTTCCTGGCTGACGCCAAGACCGGCGGCCTGCAGCCGAGCATGGCGCACAACATGGCCACCACGCTGGCCGTGCAGGGCGCCTTCTTCGATGTGGTGACCAACTACATCAACGACCCCAAGGCCGATCCGGCCGACGCGGCGAAGAAGCTGGCAGCGGCGATCAAGGCCGCCCAATAGCCAATTCCAAATCAGGCGCATTGCTCTTGTAGGAGCGGCCTTGCGTCGCGAAGGGCTGCGTAGCAGCCCCAGGCCCTCAAGAAAAAGACAACCCGACAGAGCGTGCAGGCTGCCCGTGGGGCTGCTGCGCAGCCCTTTCGCGACGCAAGGCCGCTCCTACACAAGTGAGCAACGCCTTTAAGGTGATCTATGACCACAACCACCGCCCAACTGCGGGCCTCACCCCTGGACGCTCTCCAGCGCTGGCTACCCAAGCTGGTACTGGCACCGAGCATGTTCATCGTCCTGGTCGGCTTCTACGGCTACATCCTGTGGACCTTCGTGCTGTCGTTCACCACCTCGACGTTCTTGCCCACCTACAAGTGGGCGGGTTTGGCGCAGTACGCGCGGCTGTTCGACAACGACCGCTGGTGGGTGGCGAGCAAAAACCTGCTGCTGTTCGGCGGCCTGTTCATCGCCATCAGCCTGGCCATCGGCGTGTTGCTGGCGGTGCTGCTGGACCAGCGCATCCGCCGCGAAGGCTTCATCCGCACTATTTACCTGTACCCCATGGCCCTGTCGATGATCGTCACCGGCACCGCCTGGAAGTGGCTGCTCAACCCCGGCATGGGCCTGGACAAACTGCTGCGCGACTGGGGCTGGGAAGGTTTTCGCCTGGACTGGCTGATCGACCCTGACCGGGTGGTGTACTGCCTGGTGATCGCCGCGGTATGGCAGGCCTCGGGCTTCATCATGGCAATGTTCCTGGCCGGCCTGCGTGGCGTCGATCAGTCGATCATCCGCGCCGCCCAGATGGATGGCGCCAGCCTGCCGCGCATCTACTGGACCGTGGTGCTGCCAAGCCTGCGCCCGGTGTTTTTCAGTGCGCTGATGATCCTCTCGCACATCGCCATCAAGAGCTTCGACCTGGTGGCGGCGATGACCGCCGGTGGCCCGGGGTACTCCTCCGACCTGCCGGCGATGTTCATGTATTCGTTCACCTTCAGCCGCGGCCAGATGGGCATGGGCTCGGCCAGCGCCATCCTCATGCTCGGGGCGATCCTGGCGATCCTCGTGCCATACCTGTACTCGGAGCTGCGGAGCAAACGCCATGCATAGCCCTGCCGACAAACCGGCGCTGAGCCTCGGCCGCCTGGCCATCCACGCGGTACTGCTGCTTGCCGTGGTGCTGTACCTGGTACCGCTGGTGGTGATGCTGCTGACCAGCTTCAAAACCCCGGAAGACATCAGCACCGGCAACCTGCTGAGCTGGCCGACGGTGGTCAGCGGCATTGGCTGGGTCAAGGCCTGGGGTACCGTCAGTGGTTACTTCTGGAACTCGATCTTGATCACCGTACCGGCGGTGCTGATCTCCACGGCCATTGGCGCGCTGAATGGCTATGTGTTGTCGATGTGGCGCTTCCGTGGTTCGCAGCTGTTCTTCGGTTTGCTGTTGTTCGGCTGTTTCCTGCCGTTCCAGACCGTGCTGCTGCCAGCCTCGTTCACCCTCGGCAAGCTCGGCCTGGCCAGCACCACCGGTGGCCTGGTGCTGGTGCACGTGGTCTACGGCCTGGCCTTCACCACGCTGTTCTTCCGCAACTTCTACGTGAGCATCCCCGATGCGCTGGTCAAGGCCGCGCGCCTGGACGGTGCCGGGTTCTTCACCATTTTCCGCCGCATCATCCTGCCGATGTCGACACCGATCATCATGGTCTGCCTGATCTGGCAGTTCACCCAGATCTGGAACGACTTCCTGTTCGGCGTGGTGTTCTCCAGCGGCGACTCGCAACCGATCACCGTGGCCCTCAATAACCTGGTCAACACCAGCACCGGGGCCAAGGAATACAACGTCGACATGGCGGCGGCGATGATCGCCGGCCTGCCAACCCTGCTGGTCTACGTGGTGGCAGGCAAGTATTTCGTCCGCGGCCTCACCGCCGGCGCCGTCAAGGGGTAAGTCATGGCAACGCTAGAACTTCGCAATGTGAACAAGACCTACGGCAGCGGCCTGCCGGACACCCTCAAGGACATCCAGCTGTCGATCAAGGACGGCGAGTTCCTGATCCTGGTCGGCCCTTCGGGGTGTGGCAAGTCGACCTTGATGAACTGCATCGCCGGCCTCGAGCACATCAGCGGCGGCGCGATCCTCATCGATGACCAGGACGTCAGCGGCATGAGCCCCAAGGACCGGGACATCGCCATGGTGTTCCAGTCCTACGCGCTGTACCCGACCATGAGCGTGCGCGAGAACATCGAGTTTGGCCTGAAGATTCGCAAGATGCCCCAGGCTGCCATCGACGAAGAGGTGGCGCGGGTGGCCAAGCTGCTGCAGATCGAGCACCTGTTGGCGCGCAAGCCGGCGCAGTTGTCCGGTGGCCAGCAGCAGCGTGTGGCCATGGGCCGGGCGCTGGCGCGGCGGCCGAAGATCTACCTGTTTGACGAACCGCTTTCCAACCTAGACGCCAAGCTGCGGGTCGAGATGCGCACCGAAATGAAACTGATGCACCAGCGCCTGAAGACCACCACGGTGTATGTCACCCACGACCAGATCGAAGCCATGACCCTGGGCGACAAAGTGGCAGTGATGAAGGACGGCATCATTCAGCAGTTCGGCACCCCGCAGCAGATCTACAACGACCCGGCCAACCAGTTCGTCGCCAGCTTCATCGGCTCGCCGCCGATGAACTTCATCCCAGCTCGTCTGGCCCGGCAAGAGGGGCGCCTGCTGGCGCTGCTCGACAGCGGCCAAGCGCGCTGTGAGCTGCCCTTGGGCCTGGCCAGTGATGAATTGGACGGGCGCGAGATCATCCTCGGCATCCGCCCCGAGCAGATCGCCCTGGGCGCGGGGGAGGGCAACGGCCTGCCCGGCATTCGCGCCGACGTGCAGGTGACCGAGCCCACCGGGCCTGACCTGCTGGTGTTCGTCACCCTCAACCAGACCAAGGTCTGCTGCCGCCTGGCCCCAGATGTGGCGTGCCGGGTTGGCGACAGCCTCAACCTGCAGTTCGACCCGGCGCGGGTGCTGCTGTTCGATGCCGCCAGCGGTGAGCGCCTGGACGTGAGCACCGCCAACGCTTCAGTGAAGGACAACGTGACTCACTTCAAGAGCCGTTGAATCGTCTACACCATCAATAAGAAAAAAGAGGACGCAAAGGGATGGAACAGCGCAATCGCATCAAGACCTTGGGCTCATTGGCCTTGCTTGCCGTGGTGGGCAGTAGTGGGGCACAGGCCGCCGAGGCTTTCTCCAGCGAGTCAAAATGGATGACCGGCGACTGGGGCGGCACCCGCACCGAACTGCTGGATAAAGGCTACGACTTTACCCTCGACTACGTCGGCGAAGTGGCCGGTAACCTCAACGGCGGCTACAACGACGACAAGACGGCGCGCTACAGCGACCAGTTTGCCCTTGGCGCGCACTTGGACTTGCAGAAGATCCTGGGTTGGCACGATGCCGAATTCAAATTGGCGATCACCGAGCGCAGCGGCCGCAACCTGTCCAACGACCGCATCAGCGACCCGCGTGCCGGGCAGTTCAGCTCGGTGCAGGAAGTGTGGGGGCGCGGCCAGACCTGGCGGCTGACGCAGATGTGGGTCAAGCAGAAGTACTTCGACGGGGCGCTGGACGTCAAGTTCGGCCGCTTCGGCGAAGGCGAGGACTTCAACAGCTTCCCCTGTGACTTCCAGAACCTGGCGTTCTGCGGCTCGCAGGTGGGCAACTGGGTGGGTGGCATCTGGTACAACTGGCCGGTCAGCCAGTGGGCGCTGCGGGTCAAGTACAACATCACCCCGGAATTCTTCGTCCAAGTCGGCGCCTTCGAGCAAAACCCCTCCAACCTTGAAACCGGCAACGGCTTCAAACTCAGCGGCAGCGGCACCAAGGGTGCGATCCTGCCGGTGGAGGCGGTGTGGTCGCCAAAGGTTAATGGCCTACCGGGTGAATACCGCCTGGGTTACTACTACAGCACGGCCAAGGCCGACGACGTGTACGACGACGTCAATGGCAACCCCCAGGCCCTGACGGGCGCCGCTTTCAAGTCGCACTCGAGCAAGCACGGTTGGTGGGTGGTGGCGCAGCAGCAGGTCACGGCCCACGCCGGTGACGTCAACCGTGGCCTCAGCCTGTTCGCCAACTTTACCGTGCACGACAAGGCCACCAACGTGGTCGACAACTACCAGCAGGTCGGCCTGGTGTACAAGGGCGCCTTCGATGCTCGGCCCAAGGATGACATAGGCTTTGGCGTGGCGCGGATCCACGTCAACGACGACGTGAAGAAGCGCGCCGAGCTGCTCAATGGCCAGAGTGGCATCAACGACTACGACAACCCAGGCTTCGTGCCGCTGCAGCGCACCGAGTACAACGCCGAGCTCTATTACGGCTTCCACGTCACCAACTGGCTGACCGTGCGCCCGAACCTTCAGTACATCAAAAGCCCCGGTGGGGTGGATGAGGTGGACAACGCGCTGGTCGCGGGCTTGAAGATTCAGTCGTCATTCTGAGGGCATTTGTTGTAAATTTACGCCAATCCATTTTCGGCTCCCGGCATCCACTGGCTTGCAGTGGTTGTCGGGGATAGGCCGAGACAGCGCTATCTCAAACAACAAGAGCTCTGAACCATGCCCGAACATCCGCTACATCGCTTCTTTTCCTCGCAACGGCCCCGGCCGACGTTCGAGTGGGAGCGTTACCAGCAGCGCGATGTGCTGATCATCGACCACCCCCGTTGCCAGGCGGTATTCAGCCGGCAGGGCGCGCAATTGCTGCACTTTCAACCGGCCGGCGAACGGCCCTGGCTGTGGTGCGCCGAACAGTGGCCGCAAGTGGGCGCCATTCGTGGCGGGGTGCCAGTGTGCTGGCCCTGGTATGGCCGCCACCCCAGCGAAGACTTGTGGCCGGCCCATGGCTGGGCGCGCCTGCTCGACTGGAAGCTGGTGGACAGCCGCGAGGATGAAGAGGGTGTGACGCTGAAGTGGCGGTTGGACCTGTGCGACTGGCAGGTCGACCTGCATGCGCGGCTGGGCAGCCGTATGGAGCTGAGCCTGAGCACCGAGCACCAGGACAGCGAACCCTGCCAGCTGAGCCATGCGCTGCTGGCGTACTGGCGTATCAGTGACGTGTCCGAGATAGCGCTGTCTGGGCTCGAGGACATCGAAGGTTACGACCGCCTGAACCGCCAGGCCTGCCGCGAAGATGGCGCGCTGAAGCTCAAGGGCGGCTGCCAAAAAGTGTACCCGGGCACCCCGCGGGTGCAGCTACAGGACCCGGCCTGGCAGCGGGAGCTGTGCATCGATACCGGTGACAGCGACGATACCGTGGTCTGGCACCCGGGCAATCGCCCGCTGATGGGCGTGAGCGGTCGCGAGTGCCTGGGCTTTGTCTGTGTCGAAGCCGCCAGCGGCAGCGGCGAGGGCCTCAGCCTGGCCCCGGGGCAGCGTGCCCACTTGCGTTTGCAGGCGCACCGGCTCAGTTGAGCTCGTCGTCCTCGATCGGGTAGCGGCTGGCGTTGAGGCTTTCCTTGATCTTGCGCAGGTGCGGCTGGAAGTCCACGCCGCGGCGCAGGGTCATGCCGGTGGCCAGCACGTCGAGCACGGTCAACTGGATGATCCGCGAGGTCATCGGCATGTAGATGTCGGTGTCTTCTGGCAACGGAATGTGCAGGCTCAGGCTGCAGGCCTGGGCCAGCGGCGAGCCGGCAGCGGTCAGGCCCAGTACCGAGGCGCCGTTTTCGCGGGCCACGCGTGCCACCTCGACCAGCTCACGGGTGCGGCCGGTGTAGGAGATGATCACGAACAGGTCGCCGGTGTGGGCCACCGAGGCCAGCATGCGTTGCATCAACACGTCGGCGTGGGCCGACACCGCCAGGTTGAAGCGGAAGAACTTGTGCTGGGCGTCCAGCGCCACGGGGGCAGAGGCACCCAGGCCGAAGAAGTGGATCTGCCGGGCCTGGATCATCATGTCCACGGCGCGGCTGACCTGCTGCGGGTCGAGTTGCTGGCAGGCACTGTCGAGCGAGGCGATGGCGCTGCCGAAAATCTTCTGGGTGTAGGCGGCAGGGTCGTCGTCGGCCTCGACCGCGCGGCTGACATAGGCAGCGCCACTGGCCAGGCTCTGCGCCAGTTGCAGCTTGAGCTCGGGGTAGCCGCTGACGCCGAACGAACGGCAGAAGCGGTTGACGGTCGGTTCGCTGACCTTGGCCGCCTGGGCCAGCGCAGCAATGCTGAACCGGGTGGCTTGTTGTGGGTTGAGCAGGATGACTTCGGCGACTTTGCGTTCGGCCTTGTTCAGCTCGTCGAGGCGTCCCTGGATCTGTTCCAGGAGGTTTCGCACGCGGTCCATGGGTGTGTCCTTGGGTCGGGAAGACAGCCGGCTGACGGAGCAGCAGGCCTTTTGCACGGTCGTCTATCGTACTGTCGGTGCGTGTGGCGCACCACTTGTCTGTAATACTCGTCGGTAATGTTGTTAGTTTTACTACATTACCCCTTGAAAACCGTATGTGAAAGCGGTATTCCTAGACCAACTTTAGGAAAGAACCAACATCATGGCTGCGATCAGTGTCGAACCTTGCACCTTTGCCCTGTTTGGCGCCCTGGGCGACCTGGCATTGCGCAAGCTGTTTCCTGCGCTCTACCAGCTCGACCGCGCCGACCTGCTGCACCCGGACACGCGTCTGTTGGCGCTGGCCCGCGAGAGCGGCAGTGCGCAGGAACACCTGAACACCATCGAAGCGCATTTGCGCCGGCATGTCCCTGACGCCGACCTCGAGCCCGCGACACTGGGCCGCTTCCTCGGCCGGCTGAGCTACCAGCACCTGGATTTTCTCCAGCCCGAGGGCTACCAGGCGCTGGCTGAGCAATTGCCGGGCGAGTTGCCCTTGATTGCCTATTTCGCCACGGCGGCAGCCGTTTATGGCGCCATCTGCGAGAACCTCGACAGAGCCGGCCTGGCCTCCCGTACCCGGGTGGTGCTGGAAAAGCCGATCGGCCACGACCTGGAGTCGTCGCGCCGGGTCAACGATGCCGTGGCACGGTTCTTCCCCGAGAACCGGGTGTACCGCATCGACCACTACCTGGGCAAGGAGACGGTGCAGAACCTGATCGCGCTGCGCTTTGCCAACAGCCTGTTCGAAACCCAGTGGAACCAGAATTCGATCTCCCATGTGGAGATCACTGTCGCCGAAAAGGTCGGCATCGAAGGCCGCTGGGGCTATTTCGACAAGGCCGGCCAGCTGCGTGACATGATCCAGAACCACCTGCTGCAGCTGTTGTGCCTGATCGCCATGGACCCGCCCAGCGAACTTTCAGCCGACAGCATTCGCGACGAGAAGGTCAAGGTGCTCAAGGCCCTGGCACCGATCACCGGCGAAGGGCTGAGCACCCGTGTGGTGCGTGGCCAGTACATTGCCGGTTACAGCGACGGCAAACCGGTGCCCGGTTACCTGGAAGAAGACAACGCCAACGCGCAGAGCGACACCGAGACGTTCGTTGCCCTGCGCGCCGACATCCGCAACTGGCGCTGGTCGGGCGTGCCGTTCTACCTGCGCACCGGCAAGCGCATGCCGCAGAAGCTGTCGCAGATCGTCATCCACTTCAAGGAAACACCGCACTACATCTTCGCCCCGGAACAACGTTTGCAGGTGGGTAACAAGCTGATCATCCGCCTGCAACCGGACGAAGGTATTTCTTTAAGGGTGATGACCAAGGAGCAAGGCCTGGACAAGGGCATGCAACTGCGCAGCGGCCCGTTGCAGCTGAATTTTTCCGATGCCTGGCGCAGCGCGCGGATTCCGGATGCCTACGAACGCCTGTTGCTCGAGGTGATGCGCGGCAACCAGAACCTGTTCGTGCGCAAGGATGAAATCGAATATGCCTGGAAATGGTGCGACCAGTTGATCGCCGGCTGGCAAAGCGCAGGTGATGCGCCCAAGCCTTACGCGGCGGGCTCCTGGGGGCCGATGAGCTCGATTGCACTGATCACACGAGATGGGAGGGCGTGGTATGGCGATATCTGAACTGCAACTGCCGGCGGCGGTGAAGGCGCACGAACTGGCGGATGCCAAGACCTTGGCCGCAACGCTGGCCCGGGATGTGGCCGAGCGCCTGCGGGCGGCAATTGCCGCCAAAGGCCAGGCCTGCGTGGTGTTGTCCGGTGGGCGCAGCCCGGTGCCGTTTCTCGAGCGCTTGGCCGCCGAGGCGCTGGACTGGTCGAAGGTCACCGTGAGCCTGGCGGATGAACGGTGGGTGCCGGTGGAACATGCTGACAGCAATGCCGGCCTGCTGGCCCGCCACCTGCTCAAGGGCGCGGCCGCCAAAGCACGCTTCATGGGCCTGTATCAGCAGGCCGAAAATCTTGAACGCGCCGCCGCCAACGCCGACCAGGCGCTGGCAGACCTGCCCGCCATCGATGTGTTGGTGCTGGGCATGGGTGACGATGGCCATACCGCCTCGCTGTTCCCGAAAAGCCCCAACCTGGACGAAGGCCTGGCCCCAAACAGCTCCCGTCGCTGCCTGCCGATGCTGGCGCCCAGCGTGCCACACCAGCGCCTGTCGATGACCCGCGCCTTGCTGGCCAGTGCCGCGTTTACCGCACTGTCTGTGCAAGGCCAGGGCAAACTCGCTACCCTGCGCGCCGCGCTGGCTGGCGAAGACCTTACCGAAATGCCGATACGCGCCTTTCTTCACGACCCCCTGGACATCTACTGGTGCCCATGAGCCAAGGATCCACTGTCATGACCACCCTTGAACGCCCACAGACTCTGCTCTCGATGGCCGACAAAGCCGCCCGGATCGACGCGATCTGCGACAAGGCGCGCATCCTGCCGGTGATCACCATCGCCCGTGAGGAAGACATCCTGCCGCTGGCCGACGCCTTGGCTGCGGGCGGCATTCGTACCCTTGAGGTGACCCTGCGTTCCCAGCACGGCCTGAAGGCCATTCAGGTGCTGCGCGAGCAGCGCCCAGAGTTGTGTATTGGTGCCGGTACTGTGCTCGATCGCAGCATGTTCGCGGCAGTCGAAGCGGCTGGCGCGCAGTTCGTGGTCACCCCGGGCATCACCCAGGACATTCTCGAAGCCGGTGTGCAAAGCGATATCCCGCTGCTGCCGGGTATCAGTACGCCGTCCGAGATCATGATGGGCTACGCCTTGGGCTATCGCCGGTTCAAGCTGTTCCCGGCGGAAATCAGCGGTGGCGTGGCGGCGATCAAGGCGTTTGGCGGCCCGTTTGGCGACATTCGCTTCTGCCCGACCGGCGGGGTAAACCCGGCCAATGTGCGCAACTACATGGCGCTGCCCAACGTGATGTGCGTGGGTGGCACCTGGATGCTTGATAGCAGCTGGATCAAGAACGGTGACTGGGCGCGGATCGAGGCGTGCAGTGCCGAGGCGATGGCGTTGTTGGACGCTAACTGAATTTGTTGTGTGCTTTACGGCTTATGGGGCGCTTGGTCGGCGCCCTTTTTTTTTACCTTGATCCGGTTGTTAATCCCTTCTAGCTGTCCAGTGTGCATGGGCAAACGCACCCTGCTCAGGATGCCGCGCCAGTAGCCCCTCCGTCGTTTAGCAAACTGCTTCAGTGCCGGTAACGCACTTCCATCAGCAAGCCATGCCACTGCGCTTGCTTGATGAGCTTACGTGGAAGTTTGTCATGCCGCAGGCGGTTGGCCTCATCCACTCGAACCCAGTTAATCATCATCTATCAAGCCGCCGTTCTTGTTTCTGTCTTTCCCGGGATTCCGTGAAGAACCTTTTTTAAGTGTTAAGCAGCATCTTGGCTGAAGATGCTGTGACAGCGACTTAGTGGTCTACACCTATTTCCCTGCGAGAAATCAATCGCAGCCGCACTTTTCCAGTATTCAGTGAAGAACGCTTTAATGTCTGCTGTTGTGCAGTGCATTGATGCTTTCAATCTTAATGCAGTCAGCCCTCTGCTCATGGAGCTTATTTGAACGGGGTGAGAACTCTTTCCTAATTACTTATGCCATAAAGTGATGGCTATGATGATACGCCAATTTTGATCGCGGAGCGTCAGTAATGAGTGATTACGCATCAGTAAGATTTAAAGGGTCGTATGAAATAGAGCGAAGTCTTTACTCCTTGAGTGTAGGCGAGTCTGGAGTTTTTGTAGGCGGTGATACGGTTCTAGGCGCTATACACGTTCACGGAAAGTCACTGGAGTGCTTCACTCGGCCGGTTTATGCGTATCTGGCGCATTGTGAGATGGTGCAAGGCACCGCCTCGGGGGGGAGTGTTCATCGCCAACCCTATCAGTGCGGTTTCAGTAGCTGGTTTTATTCCGAAGTGGTGGGGAGCTTCAAAGTCAGTCCGGGCATCGATCGAGTCAATGCCCTGTCGGGCATTGTGTGTGGTGTATCTCCGCGCAAACTGTGGGCGAAGCCAAGTACTTGTTTCAAGGACATTCCTCTGAGCGGAGCGGGGCACTTCTCTATCTATCAAATGCACATGGTGTATGCCCATTGTGCAGTGGGTAAGTCATTACAAAAAATTCAGGGCAGTCACACGCTATCTGAGGCATTTCATAGCGTTGATAGCCAACGGATCATGCTGTCGTCCCTTGGCTTCGACCGGCTCTTGGCAGTCAAGCTTGAGGATAGCGTCGAGCCTGAGCCGTGGAGTGCAGTAAAGCAGAAGCTACTGCAGGAATCAGCTTTCGATATGACGTCGTTCGCTGATGTCGGGCAGATTGAGAAATTCAATCGTTACATTTGAATAAGCGTGCTGGAGATGTTGCATGAGCTTTATTGATAAAGAAATGATCAGGCAGATTGATAATTTTCCGCACAAGCGTGGGCTTTACGACATTGAGAAACATTTGTATGGAGGTGATGGAAAAGTCAATGCTGGCTGCTGGATTTTTGGCGATACGGTCTATGGGGATATGTATCTCGGGAATCAGAACTGGGGCACCTACAGTACGCCGATCTTGGCCTATCTTGAGTACCTGGGGATGGCGCGGGTACCCAGTAGCGTTACTCATGTAGAGGAAGTTTCCATTGTGGAGGGATACAGTTACGCATTCACCTCTTCCATGGAAACTGAAGTCAACCTAGGTGCTGGTTTTTTGGGCAGTGTGGTGGGGGGGAAGTTAACGTCTAGTACGACTGAGGAAATCAGCAAGTCAACTGGCCGCTCCCGAAAAATTGAAATTGAAGGGCCTGGAATTTATAACTTTTATCAGATGCATTTGGTATATGCCCATTGTGTCACGGGGGCGGGGGTTTTGCAGATTTCTTCAAGTATGCAAAGACAAAACAAATAGGCGGTGAGGCATTCAGGGAAGACCTTTGTATTCTGACCTCGATGGCAACCAGTTCCATTATCACTGTGGCCAGCGCGAACTCGGTGAAGCCATTAGGGTGGAGTGAGATACAAGAAGCCGCCTTGATGAAGGGGCACAACTTCCCTGGAAATAGTGGCCGATGGATATTTAACTACGGCGCGTACCATACACCTGGCAGCCGATACTGAGTGAGGTTGGTGCTGTAAAAGAAACCGCACGCTGGGTGCGGTTTCTTCACAAAGCACATCAGGCCGCTTTGGCTTCCTGCTGGCTCAGCGAGCGGTTAAGCGCGCTGAACAACGCCTTGAAGCTGGCTGTGGTGATGTTTTCATCGATGCCCACACCATGAACCGGGCGGCCACCGGCCACGCGCAGCTCGATGTACGCTGCTGCCTTGGCATTGGTGCCAGCGCCAATGGCGTGCTCGTTGTAGTCCATGATTTCTACGGCGATCGGCAGGCCGGCCACCAGGGCTTCCAGGGCGCCATTGCCCTTGCCGCGCCAGTGCAGGGTGGTTTCGCCTTCGCCGGCGACTTCCACTTCCACGGCGCTGTGGCCGTTTTCTTCCTGCAGGCGGTGGCTGACCAGCGCATACGGGGCGTTGGCCTGGAGGTATTCCTTCTGCAGCAGGCTGTAGATCTGCTTGGCGGTCATTTCCAGGCCGAGGCGGTCGGTTTCACCCTGAACCACTTGGCTGAATTCGATCTGCATGCGGCGCGGCAGGCTGATGCCGTATTCCTGCTCGAGCAGGTAGGTGATGCCGCCTTTGCCCGACTGGCTGTTGACGCGGATGACCGCTTCGTAGCTGCGGCCGATGTCGGCCGGGTCGATCGGCAGGTAGGGCACTTCCCACAGCTCGCCTTCCTGTTGCTTGGCGAAGCCCTTGCGAATGGCGTCCTGGTGCGAGCCGGAGAACGCGGTGTGAACCAGGTCGCCCACGTACGGGTGACGTGGGTGCACCGGCAGTTGGTTGCACTCTTCGACGACTTTGCGCACGCCGTCGATGTCGGAGAAGTCCAGCTGCGGGTCGATGCCCTGGGTGTAGAGGTTCAGTGCCAAGGTCACCAGGTCGACGTTGCCGGTACGCTCGCCGTTGCCGAACAGGCAGCCTTCGGCGCGGTCGGCGCCGGCCATCAGGCCCAATTCGGTGGCGGCGATGCCGGTGCCGCGGTCGTTGTGGCAGTGCAGGCTGATGATCACGCTGTCACGGCGGCTGATGTTGCGGCAGAACCACTCGATCTGGTCGGCGTAGATGTTCGGCGTGGCGACTTCGACGGTGGCCGGCAGGTTGAGGATCAGCTTGTGCTCAGGGGTCGGGTTCCACACCTCGATGACCGCGTCGCAGACTTCCTTGGCGAACTCCAGCTCGGTGGCGCTGAAGGTTTCAGGCGAGTACTGGAAGGTCCACTGGGTTTCCGGCTGCTGGGCGGCATACTTGACGAACAGTTTGGCCGCGTTCACCGCGATGTCTTTCACGCCTTGCTTGTCCTGGTTGAAGACAATGCGGCGGAACGACGGGCTGGTGGCGTTGTACAGGTGGACGATGGCCTTCTTGGCGCCGCGCAGCGATTCGAACGTACGGGCGATGAGGTCCTCACGGGCCTGGGTCAGCACCTGGATGGTGGTGTCGTCCGGGATGTGGCCGTCTTCGATCAGGGTGCGCACGAAGTCGAAATCGGTTTGCGAAGCGGACGGGAACGAGGCTTCGATTTCCTTCACGCCAACCTGCACCAGGGTCTTCCAGAAACGCAGCTTCTTCTCCGAATCCATCGGCTCGATCAGCGACTGGTTGCCATCACGCAGGTCGGAGCTGCACCAGATCGGCGCTGCAGTGATGGTTTTCGACGGCCAGGTACGGTCAGGCAGGTCGATGGTCGGGAACGCGCGGTATTTCTTCGAAGGGTCTTTGAGCATGGTCATGGAAGCAATCCTTTTGTATGCGGCCGAGATCGGGCCTGCCGAGCAATAACGAGATGAAAAGGCGAGGCGACGCGATTCACCCTGGTAGTCGGGCACTGACCAGGCAGAGGCTGCGATGTTGTCGGAGCAGAATGAGGGTGCTGAAGGTTTTCATGCCTCAACCCTAACCAGTGGGGTGAGGGATGGCAAGTGTTCGTAAAAAATTGAGAGGAATGCTCAAAAAAAGCTGAGTGGCGAGATTTTATCGCTGAAAATTAATTCAGGTCTTTGAATTGTTGCGCGGTATATTTCGATGGCGCAACAGAGGGGAAGTGATGTCGACTGTGACGGCCTCTTCGCGGGTAAACCCGCTCCCACAGGGTTTCGCGATCCCTGTAGGAGCGGGTTTACCCGCGAAGCAGGCGCTGCCGATCTCAGGGCTGGAATGCGCCGATGAAGATAGCGGGATCGACCCGAGCATCATTCAGGCTGACATTCCAGTGCATGTGCGGCCCGGTCGCCCGCCCGGTCGACCCCACGCGCCCGACCACATCGCCTCGGCGCAGCTGTTGGCCAACCTGCACATCGATCTTCGACATGTGGCAGAACATGCTGATGAAGCCCTGGCCGTGGTCGACGAACACCGTGCGGCCGTTGAAGAAGTAATCACCCACCAGGATTACCTTGCCGTTGGCCGGGGTCTTGATCGGCGTGCCGGCCGGTACGGCGAAGTCCAGCCCGGCATGCGGGTTGCGCTCTTCGCCGTTGAAGAAGCGGCGCACGCCGAACTTGCTCGACAGCGGGCCGCTGACCGGTTTGTCGAGGATCAGGTTGCTCGGCAGGGTCGGGCTGAAGCTGCGGTAGGCCTTGATCTGCTCGGCCAGCTCGCGGTCGATGCGCTTGAGGTCGGCCGGGTTTGGGTTGACCTGGCGCGTGTTCTTCAGGGTGATGCGCTGCTCGGGGTAGTTCTTGCTGCCGACTGTGAAGGGCAGGTTGCGGCCACCTTGGCTCAACACCGCGGTGCCGGGCTTCTGGGTCAGCGGAATGCCGACGATCGCCAGCCAGTTGTCCTGCTCCTTGACCACCAGCACCGGCTTGCCGTCAAAGCGCGCGCTCGGCGCTGCGCTGCCGGGGCCTAGATCGACCACCGCCACGCCGCCGGGCACCGGTTTGTTCAAGGTACGGGTGATATAGCTGGCCTGGGCGCCGCTGGCCAGCAACAGCAGGGAAAGGGCGAGCAGGGGCGCGAGCAAGCGGGGCATGAGTCAGTCCAGTAGTGAGAGGGTGACGGGCGTCAGGTGGTTGTCTTCGACGCGCACCTGCAGTTCGCCTTCATTGAGGCGGGCGGTCAGGCGCTGGCCGTTGTGGGTTTGCTCGGCGCTGCGGATGGCCTGGCCACGCTCATCGAGCAGGATGCTGTAGCCGCGGGCGAGGGTGGCCAGCGGGCTGACCACTTGCAGCGTCTGCAGTTGTGCCTGGAAGCGCTGGCGACGGTCCTTGAGCACCTCGCGCATGGCCCGGGGCAGGCGTTCGGCGAGGCTGTCCAGGCGCTGGTTGAGCAGCTTCAGGGTGCGGCCCGGGTGTTGCGCGGCCAGGCGCGTGTCGAGGCGCCCCAGGCGCTCGCGGCGCTGGTTGAGGTTGTTCAGGAAGGCGCGGCGCAGGCGCATGTCCAGGTCGTCCAGGCGCTGGGCTTGCTGGCGCAGGCGCTCACCCGGATGGCGCAGGCGTCGGGCCAGCGATTCTACGCGCAGGCGGTCGTGGCTCAGGCGGTTTTGCATGCGCAGCAGCAGGCGCCGTTGCAGGCCGTCGAGGCGTTGCTGCAGGCCACTGTTGTCGGGGGCCAGCAGTTCGGCGGCGGCCGATGGCGTTGGGGCGCGTACGTCGGCGACGAAATCGCAGATCGACACGTCGGTCTCATGGCCGACGGCGCTGACGATGGGCGTGACACAGGCGGCCACGGCACGTGCCACGGCTTCCTCGTTGAAGCTCCACAGGTCTTCCAGTGAGCCGCCGCCACGGGCCAGGATCAGCGCATCAAAACCGAGGCTGTCGGCCAGTTGTACGGCGCGCACGATCTGGGCGATGGACTCGCGGCCCTGTACCGCCGTCGGGATCAGGTTCAGTTCGACCTGCGGGGCGCGGCGGCCGAATACGCTGATGATGTCGCGGATCACCGCGCCGGTGGGCGAGGTGATGATGCCGATACGCTGCGGGTGGGCCGGTAGCGGCTTTTTGCGCTCGGCGCTGAACAGGCCCTCGGCGCCGAGTTTTTCTTTCAAGGCCTCGAACGCCAAGCGCAGGGCGCCATCCCCGGCCGGTTCGACGGTGTCGAGAATCAGCTGATAGTCGCCACGCCCCTCGAACAGCGAGACCTTGCCACGCACCCGCACCGCTAGGCCATCACGCAGGGCCTGGCGGACCCGCGTGGCGTTCTGGCGGAACAGCGCGCAGCGCACCTGGGCGCCGCTGTCCTTGAGGGTGAAGTACATGTGGCCGGAGGCCGGGCGGGCGAGGTTGGAAATCTCGCCTTCCACCCAGACGCTGCGGAATACGTCTTCCAGCAGCACCCGGGCGCGGCCGTTGAGCTGGCTGACGGTGAGGACCTCGCGGTCCAGGCCGAGTCGTTCGAAAGGGTCTCTGATCATGGCGGGCATCATAAAGGACATCGGGGGGTGGCGGGAATTGGGTTGGGGGCGTGCGGGTGTAGGGCGGTGGATTTTTAGCGCCTGGGAGATCCAGCGCCGCCCGCGCGGCGCTCGATCTCAACACCGCCGAAAATCCCCGGTCATGCACCAAGGCCCCCATCACACCCCCTGCATCGCCGCCAAAAACTGGCGCACCATCAGCCCTGCATCCCGCCGACACGCCAGTGCCACCGTACTCTCACACACCTCACCCAGCGCCACGAACCTGACCGATGCCGGCGCAATATCGCGCATGCATGCGGGCAACAGCGCCACCCCGAACCCCGCCTGAATCAGCTGCAACTGCGTGGTCTTGCGTGAAACCACCTGGGCCGCCTGCGGAAAGAACCCTGCATTCATGCACAGCGAGGCCGACAAATAGCTCAACCCGCCGCGGTCCCGGTGAGGAATCGAAATGAAGCGCTCGCCACGCAGCTGCTCCAGTTGCACGACCGGCGCTTCAGCCAAGGGGTGCCCGGCGGCGACAGCCAGCAACAAAGGCTCGCTGAACAGCTCATGCAACACCACGCCTTCATGCTGGCGCAGCACCGGCAGCCGCAACAGGCCGATATCCAGCCGCCCAGCGGCGATATCCTCCAATTGCGCCTCCGAGGACTGCTGCGCAATCTCCAATGCAATCCCGGGGTTGCCTTGCAAGTACGTGCCCAAGCGAGCCAGCAGTGGCCCGGTCAGCGGCACGGTGCTGGAGTGGTTCAGGCGCAGGCTGCCTTGCAGGCCGTCGCCCATGTCGCGGGTGATGCGCTCGGCCTGTGCCAGGTCAGCCAGCAAGCGGCGGGCACGCTGCAAAAAGGCGTCCCCGGCAAGCGTCAAGCGTGGCAGGCGTGCAGTGCGTTCGAACAACGGCGTGCCCAGGTGCTGCTCCAGCTCCTTGATCTGCCGGCTCAGCGCCGACTGGGCGATGTACAACCGCTCGGCGGCGGCGCTGAAACTGCCGCTCTCGGCAATTTCCACGAAGTAACGCAACTGTCGGATCGACGTCATGTCATGCCTTTTCGAGATGGGTAATGGCGCAAAGGCATATTAGTCGGCATGGCTCATGGCTGGCTAACCTTTGCGTAACATCTCAGGAACACACGCCATGCTCACCTCATTGTCCTTTTCCGGCCTCGATTGGCTGCCCATCCTGCTCGGTGTCGGCCTGGCCTACATCGTTTTCGGCATTGCCGGTTTCGGCACTGCGCTGGTCGCGGCGCCGGTGCTGATCCACTTCATGCCGCTGTCACGGATCATCCCGCTGTTGGTGCTGCTGGACTTCGTGGCGGCCTTCGGCAACTTGCTGCCTTCGCGCCGGGATGTGGTACGCGGCGAGCTGCTGCGTCTGCTGCCCTTCATGGCGATAGGGTGCACCCTGGGGGTGGTGTTTCTGTTGCGGCTCAAGTCCGATCTGCTGCTGTTGCTGATGGGTTTGTTCGTCAGTGCCTATGCGTTCTATAACCTGGCGGTGAAGGTGCGCCCCGCGACCTTGTCCGGCTTCTGGGCGGTGCCCATGGGCACGGTAGGGGGCTTGTTCGGTGCGTTGTTCGGCAGCGGTGGTTTTCTTTATGCGCTGTACCTCAGTGCTCGTCTGGAGGCGAAAGAGCAGGTGCGGGCTACCCAGAGTGCGTTGATCAGTTGCAGCACGGTGGTGCGCCTGTCGCTGTTCCTGATCGCCGGGGTCTACGCCGACAGCAGCCTGTTGTTGCTCGCTGCCTGCCTGTTGCCGGTGATGTTCGTCGGCTTGTGGGTAGGGCGCCGGCTGACCCTGAAACTGTCCCGCGAGGCCTTTGTTCGCCTGGTCACGTGGCTGGTGCTGGCCAGTGGCTTGGCCATGATCGGTCGCTACCTGAGCCTGTGAGCGGTAGAATTGCGGCATTACCGCAGTTCGCAGGTTTGCTTCCTTAATGAACACCCAGAGCATCATCGTCCCCAAGCTTTCCACCGTTCCGGCCAACGAGGCCCGCGCCCGGGCGATCGTACGCTGGCTGGTGCGCGAGAAAATCGTCGAAGAGCAACTCACCACCTGTGGCCGCACCGGAAACCGCATGGGCCATGCCTTGGCCGAAGGTGCGCGCAAGGTAGCCCTGCACCCCGAGAAACTGCCCTTCGGTGAGCAGGCCAGCGGCCTCGAGATCATGCTCAAGCGCTGCATCTATACCCCGACCGACGGTTTTCTCGAAGAAGCTGGCTGCCCGGAGTGCCGCCGTGAAGTCGGCGAGCCGCTGTTCGAGAGCCTCGAAGAGTGGATGCCAGGGGTCAGTGACAACTTCACCTGCCCGTTGTGCGGCTTCGAAGACGACATCAATGGCTTTCTTTACCTGCAGCCATGTGCCTTTTCCAACCTGGGGTTCATCTTCAACAACTGGGGCGAGGCCGGGTTCACCCAGGCCTTTCTCGACAGCTTCGCCGACTGGCTCGACCAGCCAGTGGCGGTCGTGCAGGTAAAACTGCCAGAACGCTGACCGAAGGCCCTTATTTTGCATTGAGCGGCGCGCCGTGGATGAGTATAATGGCGCGCTTCCATTTTTCCCGCCCGGGAGCCCCCGCGATGCTGCGTATCAGCCAAGAAGCCCTGACTTTCGACGATATCCTCCTTGTACCTGGCTATTCCGAGGTACTGCCCAATGAAGTCAGTCTCAAGACCCGTTTGACTCGTGGCATCGAGCTGAACATCCCTCTGGTTTCCGCCGCCATGGATACCGTGACCGAAGCGCGTCTGGCCATTGCCATGGCTCAGGAAGGCGGCATCGGCATCATCCACAAGAACATGACCATCGAACAGCAGGCCGGCGAAGTGCGCAAGGTCAAGAAGTTCGAGGCTGGCGTGGTCAAGGACCCGATCACCATCGAAGCAGACGCCACCGTGCGCGACCTGTTCGACCTGACCCGCCTGAACAACATTTCGGGAGTTCCGGTGCTGGAGAACGGTGACCTGGTCGGTATCGTCACCTCCCGTGACGTGCGCTTCGAAACCCGTCTGGATGCCAAGGTCCGCGATGTGATGACGCCCAAAGAGCGTCTGGTCACCGTGCGCGAAGGCGCCAACAAGAACGAAGTCCGCGAGCTGCTGCACAAGCACCGCCTGGAAAAAGTCCTGATCGTCGACGACAAGTTCAGCCTCAAGGGCATGATGACCGTCAAAGACATCGAAAAAGCCAAGGCCTACCCGCTGGCCAGCAAGGACGACCAAGGTCGCCTGCGCGTCGGCGCTGCCGTTGGTACCGGCAAGGACACCGGCGAGCGCGTTGCTGCCCTGGTTGCTGCTGGCGTTGACGTGGTGGTGGTGGACACCGCCCACGGTCACTCCAAAGGCGTGATCGACCGCGTACGCTGGGTCAAGGAAACCTACCCGCAAGTGCAGGTGATCGGCGGCAACATCGCCACCGGCGCTGCGGCCAAGGCCCTGGCTGAAGCTGGCGCTGACGCCGTCAAGGTCGGTATCGGCCCAGGCTCGATCTGCACCACCCGCATCGTCGCCGGTGTCGGCGTGCCGCAAATCAGCGCCATCGCCAACGTCGCCGCTGCGCTGGAAGGCACGGGCGTCCCGCTGATCGCCGACGGTGGCATCCGCTTCTCCGGTGACCTGTCCAAGGCCATCGTTGCCGGTGCTTCCTGCGTGATGATGGGTTCGATGTTCGCCGGTACCGAAGAGGCCCCGGGTGAAGTCGAGCTGTTCCAAGGCCGTTCCTACAAGGCCTACCGCGGCATGGGCTCGCTGGGTGCCATGGCACAGGCGCAGGGCTCGTCCGACCGTTACTTCCAGGACTCCTCGGCCGGCGCCGAGAAGCTGGTACCGGAAGGCATCGAAGGCCGCGTACCGTACAAGGGTGCCTTGGCAGCCATCATCCACCAGCTGATGGGCGGCCTGCGTTCGTCCATGGGCTACACCGGCAGCGCAACCATCGAAGAGATGCGCACCAAGCCGGAATTCGTGCGCATCACCGGTGCCGGCATGGCCGAGTCCCACGTGCATGACGTGCAGATCACCAAAGAAGCCCCTAACTACCGCGTAGGCTGAGGCTTCCAGCACTATCAGCATGCGGGGCTGTCACGACAGCCCCGCGTCGTTTCCGATTTCCACTGACGAGATTGAGTCATGGCCCTCGACATTCACGCTCACCGCATCCTGATCCTCGATTTCGGTTCCCAGTACACCCAGCTGATCGCCCGCCGCGTGCGCGAGATCGGTGTCTACTGCGAACTGCATCCGTTCGACATGGACGATGAAGCGATCCGCGAATTCAACCCGCGCGGCATCATCCTCGCCGGCGGCCCCGAGTCGGTACACGAAGCCAACAGCCCGCGCGCGCCGCAGGCCGTATTCGACCTGAACGTACCGCTGCTGGGCATCTGCTACGGCATGCAGACCATGGCCGAGCAACTGGGCGGCAAGGTGACCGGTTCCGACCTGCGCGAATTCGGCTACGCCCGCGTTGATGTAGTCGGCAAGAGCCGCCTGCTCGACGGCATCGAAGACCACGTAGACGCCGACGGCGTGCTGGGCCTGGACGTGTGGATGAGCCACGGTGACAAGGTCACCCAGATGCCTGGCGACTTCCACGTGCTGGCCAGCACCCCGAGCTGCCCGATTGCCGGCATGTTCGACGACGCGCGCGGCTACTACGGCGTGCAGTTCCACCCGGAAGTGACCCACACCAAGCAGGGCGGTCGCATCCTCTCGCGCTTCGTCCAGGACATCTGCGGCTGCGAAGCCCTGTGGACCCCGTCCAACATCGTCGAAGACGCCATCGCCCAAGTGCGTGAGCAAGTAGGTTCGGCCAACGTCCTGCTGGGCTTGTCCGGCGGCGTGGACTCCTCCGTGGTTGCCGCGCTGCTGCACCGCGCCATCGGTGACCAGCTGACCTGCGTCTTCGTCGACAACGGCCTGCTGCGCCTGCACGAAGGCGACCAAGTGATGGCCATGTTCAAAGAGAACATGGGCGTCAAGGTGATCCGTGCCGACGCCGAGGCACAATTCCTGGGCAACCTGGAAGGCGAAGCGGACCCTGAGAAGAAGCGCAAGATCATCGGTCGCACCTTCATCGACATCTTCGATGCCGAAGCCAGCAAGCTGGACAACATCCAGTTCCTGGCCCAGGGCACCATCTACCCAGACGTGATCGAGTCGGCTGGCGCCAAGAGCGGCAAGGCCCACGTGATCAAGTCGCACCACAACGTCGGTGGCCTGCCAGAGGAAATGAACCTCAAGCTGGTCGAGCCGCTGCGCGAGCTGTTCAAGGACGAAGTCCGCAAGATCGGCCTGGAGCTGGGCCTGCCGTACGACATGGTCTACCGCCACCCGTTCCCAGGCCCAGGCCTGGGCGTGCGTATCCTCGGTGAAGTGAAGAAGGAATACGCCGACATTCTGCGTCGCGCTGACCATATCTTCATCGAAGAACTGCGCAAAGCCGACTGGTACCACAAGACCAGCCAGGCCTTCGTGGTGTTCCAGCCGGTCAAGTCGGTTGGCGTCGTTGGCGACGGCCGTCGTTACGCTTGGGTCGTGGCCCTGCGTGCCGTCGAGACCGTGGACTTCATGACCGCGCGTTGGGCACACCTGCCGTACGAGCTGCTGGAGACCGTCAGCGGCCGTATCATCAACGAAATCGAAGGCATCTCGCGCGTCACTTACGACGTGTCGAGCAAGCCGCCGGCCACTATCGAGTGGGAATGATATCGCGCCCGGCCACGGCCGGCGTCCGATAGCAGGAAGCTACCAAAAGCCCGCATTATTGCGTAATGATGTTCACTTAAGAATGCCGGGGCCGCTCTGCGGCCCATCGCGGCACAAGGCCGCTCCCACACCGACCGCGTTATGCCCCTATTTACAGGGCATGCGCGAACATTGTGGGAGCGGCCTTGTGCCGCGAAGGGCCGCAAAGCGGCCCCAATACAGGCGATGGATCACTTAAGTGAACAGCATTACGCATGATTGCGGGCTTTTGCGTTTTACCGAGCGCGTGTATCGACCCTGAGCTGCAAGATCTCATCTCCCGCTTCGTCCTGCTCGCCTGTCGACGTCCAGCCTAGGTGCCGATAGAACCCATACGAGCGCACGTCAGGGTCGCTGGAGCACGCCAGGAACAGCCGCTCGAACCCCAGCGCCCGCAGGTGGTCGACGACCTTCTGCAGCAAGCGCTTGCCGATCCCTTGGCCCTCAAAGGCAGGCAGCAGGGCAAGCACGGTCACCTCGCCACTGTCCTTGTCGGCGAAGCAGTAGCCCACTATCTGGTCGTCTTTGCAGGCCACGAAGCCTGGGCCGCTTCCATCGCGAATGCCGCTGCTCCAGGAATCGACGGTGATGCCTAGCGCGCGCAGGTCTTCTTCTGTGAACGCGTTTTCCCGGGTCAATGCCCGCAGGGTCATGCACGCTGCGGCATCTTCAGGTACTGCAGGGCGAAGGGTTATGGCTGTCATACGTTTGGCCTCACGTTGAAAGCGCCATTGTGCGTATACGACGGTCTGCGAGTCTGTGAGCAAACGTAAGCAGCTCAAGGTGTGATGTGCCGCATTCCACGCTGCCTCAGCCAAGTATGTAGATCGGAAAGGTGCGCCAGGCGGCGTTGATGGACGGTTGGCCAGTCTGGCCGTTCTATGTAGTAGAAGCGCCCATCCCGCCTGATCAAGGTGCGTCGCAGGCGCATGTCACGGCTGCGGTTAACCAGGTACTGCTCGCCGTTGGCCTCTTCGAAGGTGTAGTCACCTGGCCTGACCAGCATGCTTTCCAGGTCTGGTGACGGTGAGCGCGCAGGCGTTACCGCCGCTTGCAGCCGCAGGTCGCTTTGCAAGTGCCACAGCTTGCCTTTGCTGTCAGCGGAATCCGTGCCGGGGTCGGCCGTGTAGGTATCGACTCCGCCGGCAGGGGTGTCTTCGACCCGCAAGCCAATCGCACCTTCGGTTTCAGCCAGGCCGGTAACGCCATGGAAGTTGTTGGCGTGAGTGTTACCGACTAACGCAACCCACCTTCCCGGGCCACGCGTAGCTTGGTCAGCGTCGATGATCAGGTGGGCGTAGAAATTCATCATCTGCTGACGCGCCACATCGGACACCGGCTCTGCCCATGCCTGACGATAGCTGGCCATGCAGTCGATGGACTGGATGCGCACGCCATTTTTGTGTGCTTCAAGCAGTATCCGGCGGAAGGTGTAGCGGCCTGCAGGGTCGGTGTGGTGCCCGAAGTCCTGGGCCGTGACATACCGCTCCAGCGCCCTCGGCATCACGCCGCTACGGTTGAAAGTGTCGAGGTCCGCTTGCTGGAAATCGGTGGTGAAATGCTCCATGTACAGCGTCTTCACTTTCAGCTTGCGCAACTGGCCCATGTTTTCGATCAACAACCGCTTGCTACCAAGGCTGCTATGCGCCTCGCCGATCACCAGGCCGTTGCTGTTTTCATAGATACGTTGCAGTACCTGCTTAGGCGTAGTTCCAGCAGGTAACTCAGGTATTGGCGGGCGAGCTGGCACGTCTACCGTGGTCATGAACTGGTTGGCATCGGTCGCCAGTTGCTCACGCAGGGCGCGAAAGCGCTCGATGGCGGCGTATCGTTCAGGGTCGTGAATGTTTTCCCGTGCGCCCGTGATCTCTTCGTCCGCCACGTCTTCAAGTGCAGGGCGCAAGCTGGGGGGTACTTCATAAGGGGTTTCGGCAAGGGCAGGCACGTTCGCCGCCGCTGATGGCCTGCCCCAGATCTTCAGCCGTGAGAGCATGCCGCCTTTGAGGCTGCCACGCTCGATGGGGTACCACTGGCCATCGGCATCAAGGCGGATCGGTTGGTGCTTGTAGAAAGAAAACGGGTTTTCCGGGTCGACGATGGTCCAGGTTTTCAGCTCCGGCACAAAGCGCACCTGGTAAGGTTGCTCCTCGACCAGCGCATAAAACTGCCCGTCCTGTGTGTAAATGCCTGCGAAGGTGCCCGAGCCAGGCTCGCCGCTAAGCAGCACATTGGTCTCGAAAGGCTGCAACAGCGCCCAGCGTTCCACTGGCTGGAAGGGCGCTGGTACCCAGGTTTTCACGGCGTCCACTACGCTTGAAGGCTCTTCGTCGCCGGGTTCGGTTTCGCCAGCAGTTGCGGGTTCTTCTGGCGCTGTGGGGCTTTGGCCTGCACCCGTTTCCGCGCCTGCTTCAGCGGCTTCGCCGAGTTCGGCGAGTGGTTTGCTCGGTGCGCTGAGCAAAAACGTTGCGTTGAACAGCGTCTCGATGGCAGCAAAGATTGCCCCTGTAACGCCTGCCTTGCGTTCGCGGGTGGTATGCCCGGTAATTGCCTGGTCGATGTTCAAGCCCGTTTCAGCGATGCCGGCGCCGACCAGCGCCAATGCCACGGGCCAGTCCACTGCCGCCAGGGGGCCAAACACTTTCAGGCCTGCACTCAGGTAGCCGATCCACAGTTGTTTGCGCAAGTCGGCGTTGGAGCGCAGGGAGAAGTGCGCATCATCGATCATCCGCTGTCGGGCTTTGTCGCGCAGCCAGTCGAAGGCGTCCTTATGGATCTGCTGATCGAGGGTGTTGATGCCGGAATAATCATCCCTGCCCCAGCCTTGGTACAGCAGATCGACCAGGTGATTGAGGCCGACCTTGCTGTCGCCCTCATCGCGGTCATCGAGGGAGAAGTGCGCCAGGAAGCGTGCCCGGTTATCGGCATGGTTGCAGTTGATGAGTACCCACCAGAACAACGCCTGGTCATCCGCAAAGTAATGCAGGCCATCGACCTCCCCAGGTAGGTAGATAAGCTGGCTGCCATCTTTGAGCTGAACACGCAGGATATCTGTGGCCACATGCCCGCCGATATCGAACGTGCACACGTGCACGCCAGCGCCAGGTACTACCTGTTGTTGCAGCGCTTCCAGTGACGGCGGCCAGGCTGTGTCGCCCGCCAGCGCCTGCACGACATCGCGGCAGTGGCTGGCCAGCGCTGACGCGGGGGCATGTGCGCAGGCTTCCAGTACTTTGCTGAGGAAGTTGGCCTTGGCCAACGTTCGAAAGTGGCCCGCCTGTTTCGACCAGAAAGACGTCAGCCGAGCTTTGAAGTCAACGGCAAAATCGATGCTCCAGAAGTAATCCAGAACGTCCTTGGCCTCGAGCCGGATTTCATTACGCTCGTCGTAGGCATCCCCGCCAGGCCCTTCGGTGTAAAAGCCAACGAGGTAACTCAGCAGGTCGGCGTTGTCCTGGTCGTTGGCATCGAAGCGGTGCATGACCAGTTGGGGCAAGGTCAGCGATTCGTACGGCGGGTCCAGGTGCTGCCAGCCGTTGAAAGTTTTGTGGCTGCTGACGGCGGTGTGAAAGCGGTGCAGGTAGACATTGTCGGGGTCCAGTGTTGTCAGGCCGTGGCGTTCAAGGACCTGTTGGGCAACTTCGCGGGCCATCTCGCGCATGTCGGGGCAGGCTTCGGTGAGCTGGCGTGCGAGCGTAAGCAGGCTTTGCTGTTCGTTGGAAGTAGGGATGTTGGAGGGCATCACGTTTGTCCTGGCTGGAAGGATAAACGTCAGTCTCGAAGGGGCACGGGCCATGAAGGCGGTGCATATTGCTTGCCTGAACGGCCAGTAAAGGTGGCTTTCACTTAATCTTTCCCATTTGCAGGTGTATCGTATTCGCCCTTCATCGCCAGCCCTGCTGGCAGCTTGATCGCGCCGAACACGAGGTACCCGCACCGATGTCCTTCACCCGTCGACAAATGCTCAAGGGCCTCACCGGCCTGGTTGTGGTAGGCCTGGGCGCCGGAGGCGCAGCGCGGTACTGGCTGGGCAAGGTCGAGGACGAGAATGCCGGGCACGACTACGAGCTGATCGCCGCGCCCCTGGACGTGGAACTGGTGCCGGGCTTCAAGACCGAGGCCTGGGCCTTTGGCCCTTCGGCGCCAGGTACCGAGCTGCGGGTACGCCAGGGCACCTGGCTGCGGGTGCGGTTCATCAACCACTTGCCGGTCGAAACCACCATTCACTGGCATGGCATCCGCTTGCCGCTGGAAATGGACGGCGTGCCGTACGTGTCGCAGCTGCCGGTCAAGCCGGGCGAATACTTCGACTACAAGTTCCGCGTGCCGGATGCGGGCAGCTACTGGTATCACCCACATGTCAGCAGCTCGGAAGAGCTCGGCCGCGGACTGGTCGGCCCGCTGATCGTCGAGGAGCGCGAGCCTACCGGGTTCCTGCACGAGCGCACGCTGAGCCTGAAAAACTGGCACGTGGACGAGCAGGGCGCCTGGCTGCCGTTCAGCATCCCGCGTGAGGCCGCGCGTAACGGCACTGCCGGGCGGCTGATCACCATCAACGGCCAGCCCGACGCGGTCACCGAGCTGCCGGCCGGCCAGGTGGTGCGGGTGCGCCTGCTGAACCTGGACAACACCTGGACCTACCGCCTTAACCTCAAGGGCAACTGCGAGGCGAAGATCTACGCCCTCGACGGCAACCCGGTGACCCCGCGCCCGTTGGAAGACGAGTACTGGCTTGGCCCTGGCATGCGCATCTGCCTGGCCATCCGGATTCCCGAAGCGGGTGAGGAAATTTCCCTGCGCGACGGTTTCGTGCGCCTGGGTACCCTGCGTTCGGTGCCGAGCAACGACGCGCCGAGTGACTGGCCGCCAGCGCTGCCGGCCAACCCGATCGCCGAGCCGGACCTGGAGAATGCTGAAAAGCTCAACTTCAATTTCGAGTGGGCGGCCAAAGTTTCTGTCACCCCTGACCCGAACAAACCATCGAGCCTGTGGCAGATCAACGGCCAGGCCTGGGACATCACCGACAAGACATGCGCCGACCGGCCCATCGCCACGCTGCAGAAGGGCAAGAGCTACATCTTCGAGCTGAAGAACATGACCCAGTACCAGCACCCGATCCACCTGCATGGCATGAGTTTCAAGGTGATTGCCTCCAACCGCCACGACATCAAGGAACCGTGGTTCACCGATACCTACCTGCTGGGCAAGAACGAGCGGGCCCAGGTGGCACTTGTGGCCGATAACCCGGGCACCTGGATGTTCCACTGCCACGTCATCGACCACATGGAAACCGGCCTGATGGCCGCGATAGCGGTGGTCTGATGCGCCCACACATCATTGATCGCAGCCGCGATCAGGAATTCATGCGCATTGCTCTGGCCCTGGCGGCTGAGGGCGCGGCCATGGGCGAGGTGCCGGTGGGGGCGGTGCTGGTGCAGCATGGCCAGGTAATCGGCCAGGGCTTCAACCGGCCCATTATCGACAGCGACCCGAGTGCGCATGCCGAAATGGTTGCCATTCGGGCTGCGGCCAAGTCGGCGAGCAACTATCGGCTGCCGGGCAGCACGCTGTATGTGACCCTGGAGCCTTGCAGCATGTGCGCGGGGTTGATCGTGCATTCGCGGGTGGCGCGGGTGGTGTACGGGGCGCTGGAGCCCAAGGCGGGTATCGTGCAGAGCCAGGGTCAGTTCTTCGGCCAGGGCTTCCTCAACCATCGGGTGATGGTCGAGGGCGGGGTGCTGGCGGAGGAGTGTGGGCAGATCCTCAGTGACTTCTTCAAGGCCCGCCGAGCCAAAGCCTAACCACACACTCAGGTTACAAGCGTTCTCTGTATCTGTAGGAGCAGCCTTGTGCTGCGAAGAGGCCGGTGACTGCATAATGAACCTTGGGTTGCGTTCGCTGGCCTCTTCGCAGCACAAGGCTGCTCCTACAGATGAGGCCCTGTTGCGTTACATCGGCGGCGACTGCTCTGCCGGCTTGTCCTTGTTTACCCCAGGCACATGCAAGTTGCCCTCGGCCATCTGGCCTTCGAGCTGCGGCTGGGTCACCCAGGTCAGGATGTCGTAGTAACGG
The DNA here is from genome assembly GCF_028895205.1 of Pseudomonas sp. ITEM 17296. Taxonomy (NCBI): domain Bacteria; kingdom Pseudomonadati; phylum Pseudomonadota; class Gammaproteobacteria; order Pseudomonadales; family Pseudomonadaceae; genus Pseudomonas; species Pseudomonas sp. ITEM 17296. The sequence continues at coordinate 96,351 of NZ_WJRS01000023.1, forward strand.
CGGATGTTGGCCACGAAGTGCACCGGCTCGCCGCCGCGGGCATAACCGTACTTGGTCTTGCTGTACCACTGCTTCTGCGCCAGGCGCGGTAGCATTTTCTTCACGTCCAGCCACTTGTTCGGGTTGAGCTTCTCGCGCTTGGCCAGGGTACGGGCGTCTTCCAGGTGCCCGCTGCCAACGTTGTAGGCAGCCAGGGCGAACCAGGTACGGTCGGGTTCCTGGATGCTGTCGTCGAGTTGCTCTTTGATCAGCATGAAATACTTGGCACCACCCTGGATGCTCTGTTTCGGGTCCAGGCGATTGGACACGCCCATGGCCTGCGCCGTGCGCTGGGTGAGCATCATCAGGCCGCGCACGCCCGTCTTGGAGGTGACTTCCGGCTGCCACATCGATTCTTGGTAGCCGATGGCCGCCAGCAGGCGCCAGTCCACCTGTTCGACCTTGGCGTAGCTCTTGAAGTGCTTCTCGTACTTGGGCAGCCGCTGCTGCAAATGCTGGGCGAAGGTATAGGCGCCGACGTAGCCGAGTACGTCAACATGGCCGTAATAGCGGTCTTTCAGGCGCTGCAGGGTGCCGTTCTTCTGGGCCTTGTCGAGAAACTCGTTGACCTCGTTGAGCAGGCTGTTGTCCTCGCCGGCCGCTACCGCCCAGCGCTGGTCGCGGGTGTCGCCCAGGTCGAAGGCGACCCGAACGTTGGGGAAGTACACCTGGTTCATCGCCAGTTCGTTGGAGTCGACCAGGGTCAGGTCGATCTGGCCTTCATCGACCATGCGCAGCAAGTCGACCACCTCGACGGCGTCGGATTCTTCGTATTCCAGGCCCGGATACTGCTTTTTCAGCTCAGCCAGCTGGTCGGCATGGCTGCTGCCCTTGAGCACCATGATCTTCTTGCCGACCAAGCCCTTGGCTTCGGTCGGGCGCGAGCGGCCGTTGCGGTAGATAACTTGAGGGGTGACTTCCAGGTACGGGTGGGAGAATTTCGCCTGGGTCTTGCGCCGTTCGCTGCTTACCAGGCCGGCGGCTGCCAGCACCGGGCCGGAGGGCTTGCCCAGCTCGTCGAACAGTTGATCGAGGTTGTCGGCGGTCTCGATCTCCAGCTTTACGCCGAGATCATCGGCGAAATGCTTGACCAATTCGTATTCGAAGCCGGTTTCGCCGTTACGGTCCTGGAAATACGTCGCCGGGCTGTTGCGGGTGATTACGCGCAGCACGCCATCCTCCTTCACGCGCTCGAGGGTGCTGGGTTTTTCAACACAGGCACCGAGCATCAGAAAGAGTCCGGTTGCGATGAGCCATCTGGCGCAGCGCTGGCGCAAAGCAGTGTGGGCGAACATAGCTTGCAGTATACGCAAAGGACAGGCGGCGCCATATCTCGACAACAGATAGCTTGTCTGGTAGCGGGTTCTGTGTTCAGGGGGTTTGCCGTTAGGGGTGTTTGCCGTTAGAGGTGTGCCGCCTGGCAGATCGAGCGCCGCCCGCGCGGCG
>NZ_WJRS01000024.1:0-92862 GCF_028895205.1 Pseudomonas sp. ITEM 17296
GGCGGCGCTCGATCTCACAGGCGATACAAACGCCGCGGCAAACACCACTGGTCGGCACCGGCCAACCGCTCTGGAACCTCTATTCCCTATCTTTGTTGCGTGGTTATGCGCCGGGCCCGGTGCTATGATCCAGCCCTCGCGTCGCAAAGAGTACAAACTCGCCGACGTTGATCGGGCCGCCCGTGATCGGCCTTGCGCAAACCGCAAATAGACCTGAATCAGGAGATCCACCATGGCTTTTGAATTGCCGCCGCTGCCGTACGCCCACGATGCCCTGCAGCCGCACATCTCCAAGGAAACCCTGGAGTATCACCACGACAAGCACCACAACACCTATGTCGTGAACCTGAACAACCTGGTCCCAGGCACCGAATTCGAAGGCAAGACCCTGGAAGAGATCGTCAAGACCTCTTCGGGCGGTATCTTCAACAACGCCGCTCAAGTCTGGAACCACACCTTCTACTGGAACTGCCTGGCGCCTAACGCCGGTGGTCAACCGACCGGTGCCCTGGCCGAAGCCATCAACGCCGCTTTCGGTTCCTTCGACAAGTTCAAGGAAGAGTTCACCAAGACTTCCGTCGGCACCTTCGGCTCCGGCTGGGGCTGGCTGGTGAAGAAAGCTGACGGTTCCCTGGCCCTGGCCAGCACCATCGGCGCCGGCAACCCGCTGACCAATGGCGACACCCCGCTGCTGACCTGCGACGTCTGGGAACACGCCTACTACATCGACTACCGCAACGTGCGTCCGAAGTATGTCGAGGCGTTCTGGAACCTGGTCAACTGGGCTTTCGTTGCCGAACAGTTCGAAGGCAAGACCTTCAAGGCCTGATGCATATCCAGCCTTGAACGAAGAACCCGGCCTTGGTGCCGGGTTTTTTTATGGGCCTGTAACAGCCTCTTGCTCAGCACGGATTGCACGCTAACATCAAACCTCTGGAAACTTGATACAGCGCACTCAAGTTGCAGGGCCAGGCGACCGATATACTGCCCAGGACAACCCCGCTTCTCGCGCTGTGTCCGTGGCACACCGGCCGATAGTGTATTGGTTTCATTGATGGCAAAATGATGCCATGCGCATGGATTAAGGAAACCCCATTGAAGCTGGAATTGCGGAACAGCTTGTCGGTCAAGTTGCTCAGGGTCGTGCTGCTGTCGGCGCTCGCAGTGGGCGTCGTGCTCAGTTGTGCGCAAATCGTCTACGACACCTACAAGACCCGCCAGGCTGTCGACAACGATGCCCAGCGCATCCTCGACATGTTCCGTGACCCCTCTACCCAGGCGGTGTACAGCCTTGACCGGGAGATGGGCATGCAGGTGATGGAAGGCCTGTTCCAGGACGAGTCGGTGCGCATGGCGTCCATCGGCCACCCCAATGAAACCATGCTGGCCGAAAAGTCCCGCCCGCTGCAGGACATGTCCATGCGCTGGCTGACCGACCTGATCCTCGGCCAGGAACGCACCTACACCACCCAACTGGTCGGTCGCGGCCCCTACAGCGAATACTACGGCGACCTGAGCATCACCCTCGACACCTCGTCGTATGGCGAAGATTTTTTGATTAACGCCGTGATCATCTTCATCTCCGGCGTGCTGCGCGCCCTGGCCATGGGCCTGGTGTTGTACCTGGTGTACCACTGGCTGCTGACCAAGCCACTGTCGAAAATCATCGAGCACCTTACCCAGATCAACCCCGATCGCCCCAGCCAGCACCAGATCCCGCTGCTCAAGGGCCACGAGAAAAACGAACTGGGCCTGTGGGTGAACACAGCCAACCAGCTGCTCGCCTCCATCGAGCGCAATACCCACCTGCGCCACGAGGCCGAGAACAGCCTGCAACGCATGGCCCAGTACGACTTCCTCACCGGCCTGCCCAACCGCCAGCAGCTGCAGCAACAGCTGGACAAGATCCTTGTCGATGGCGGCCGCCTGCAGCATCGCGTCGCAGTGCTGTGCGTAGGCCTGGACGATTTCAAAGGCATCAACGAGCAGTTCAGCTACCAGGTCGGTGACCAGTTGCTGCTGGCCCTGGCCGACCGCCTGCGCGCCCACAGTGGCCGCCTGGGGGCGCTGGCGCGGTTGGGTGGCGACCAGTTCGCCCTGGTTCAGGCCAACATCGAGCAGCCGTATGAGGCTGCCGAGCTGGCCCAGAGCATCCTCGATGACCTGGAGGTGCCCTTCGACCTCGACCATCAGCAGATCCGCCTGCGTGCCACCATCGGCATCACCCTGTTCCCAGAAGACGGCGACAGCACCGAGAAGCTGCTGCAAAAAGCCGAACAGACCATGACCCTGGCCAAGGCCCGCTCACGCAACCGTTACCAGTTCTACATCGCCAGCGTCGACAGTGAAATGCGCCGCCGCCGCGAGCTGGAAAAAGACCTGCGCGAAGCCCTGCCGCGCAATCAGCTGTACCTGGTGTATCAGCCGCAGATCAGCTACCGCGACCACCGCGTGGTTGGCGTCGAGGCCCTGCTGCGCTGGCAACACCCGGAGCTGGGCATGGTTCCGCCCGACCAGTTCATCCCGCTGGCCGAGCAGAACGGCAACATCATCACCATCGGCGAATGGGTACTCGACCAGGCCTGCCGGCAGCTGCGCGAATGGCACGACCTGGGCTTCAGCGACCTGCGCATGGCGGTCAACCTGTCGACCGTGCAGTTGCACCACAGCGAACTGCCACGCGTGGTCAACAACCTGCTGCAGGCCTACCGCCTGCCGCCGCGCAGCCTGGAGCTGGAAGTGACCGAGACCGGCCTGATGGAAGACATCAGCACCGCCGCCCAGCACCTGCTCAGCCTGCGGCGCTCCGGGGCACTGATCGCCATTGACGACTTCGGTACCGGCTACTCGTCGCTCAGCTACCTGAAGTCGTTGCCGCTGGACAAGATCAAGATCGACAAGAGCTTCGTCCAGGACCTGCTCGACGACGATGACGACGCCACCATCGTGCGCGCCATCATCCAGCTGGGCAAAAGCCTGGGCATGCAGGTTATCGCTGAAGGCGTGGAAACCGCCGAGCAGGAGACCTACATCATCGCCCAGGGTTGCCACGAGGGTCAGGGCTACCACTACAGCAAGCCACTGTCGGCCCGCGAGCTGACCAGTTACCTCAAGCAGGCACAGCGCAATCAGGTGTCCATGCTGTAGCCCTGGCGGCCCCGGTTACAGGCCGTGACGGGCATTTACATGAATTGCGCGCTCGCCTCTTTACAGCAAATGCAAATCTTTCGCATGATGTTGCGGTTTCGCGTGCCATGGCGCACGGTCCAACCACACGACGCAGGGAAACCAACAATGATTCGAATGCCTCTGGCCTCCGCCAGTCTGCTGGCCATCGCCATCGCGCTCGCCGGATGTGGCGAAAAGGATGACAAGGCCGCTGCTCCGCAAGCGCAAGCGCAAGCGCCTGCTGCCGCCAGCACCACCGCCGCCGCGCCTGGGGCTGTCGATGAAGCGGCCGGCAAGGCCGTGGTCCAGCATTACGCCGACATGGTCTACGCCGTTTACAGCGACTCGCTGAGCACCGCCAAGGCCCTGCAGACGGCAGTCGACGCGTTCCTGGCCAAGCCCAACGACGAAACCCTGAAAGCCGCCAAGGACGCCTGGGCCGCCTCGCGCGTACCTTACCTGCAGAGCGAAGCCTTCCGCTTTGGCAACACCATCATCGACGACTGGGAAGGCCAAGTTAACGCCTGGCCCCTGGACGAAGGCCTGATCGACTACGTCGACAAGAGCTACGAGCACGCCCTGGGCAACCCGGCGGCCAGCGCCAACATCATCGCCAACACCGAGATCCAGGTCGGCGAAGAGAAGGTCGACGTCAAGGACATCACCCCAGAGAAGCTGGCCAGCCTGAACGAGCTGGGCGGTTCCGAAGCCAACGTCGCCACCGGCTACCACGCCATCGAATTCCTGCTTTGGGGCCAGGACCTGAACGGCACCGGCCCAGGCGCTGGCAACCGCCCTGCTTCCGACTACCTGGAAGGCAACGGTGCCACTGGCGGCCACAACGACCGCCGTCGTGCCTACCTGAAGGCGGCTACCGACCTGCTGGTCAAGGACCTCGAAGAGATGGTCGGCAACTGGGCACCGAACGTTGCCGACAACTACCGCGCCACCCTGGAAGCCGAGCCGGTCAACGACGGCCTGCGCAAGATGCTGTTCGGCATGGGCAGCCTGTCGCTGGGCGAACTGGCGGGCGAGCGCATGAAGGTCTCGCTGGAAGCCAACTCGCCTGAAGACGAGCAGGACTGCTTCAGCGACAACACCCACTACTCGCACTTCTACGACGCCAAGGGTATCCGCAACGTCTACCTGGGCGAGTACACCCGTCCGGATGGCACCAAACTGACCGGCCCGAGCCTGTCGTCGCTGGTGGCCAAGGTCGACCCGGCTACCGACGCCACCCTGAAGGCCGACCTGGAAGCCACCGAAGCGAAGATCCAGGTGATCGTCGACCACGCCCTGAAAGGCGAGCACTACGACCAACTGATCGCTGCAGACAACGCCGCTGGCAACCAAGTCGTGCGTGACGCCATCGCCTCGCTGGTCAAGCAGACCGGCGCGATCGAACAGGCTGCAGGCAAGCTGGGCATTGCCAACCTGAACCCGGATACTGCGGATCACGAGTTCTGATTCGGCTGTAGCGGTTCTGGGAAAGGCGACCTTCGGGTCGCCTTTTTCGTTTAGTGCTGACTGTGCCGGCCTCTTCGCGGGTAAACCCGCTCCCACCAGGACGGCATGATTCCTGAGATCTGTGTGGGAGCGGGTTTACCCGCGAAGAGGCCGGCACAGGCAACAGATGTAGCTGACACTGATTTCATCCAGCAATTGCAAATTGCTCTTATTCAAACATCCCCACTTTGCTAAGCTTGCACGCCGGTTTTTCGCTCACGCCCAGGATCCTTGATGTCCTCGTCGCTGTTCAAACTCTCTCCCCTGCTGCTGGCCTTTGCCCTCGCCGCCTGTGACGACGCCCCGCGTTTCACCCAGGCAGAGCCCGGCGAAGCGCTGTCGGGTGGCAAGGCGACGGTGCAGCGCAGCGATCGCAATGCCTATTCCCTGCCCTCGGCCAACCTTTCGCCCGAGCGGCGCCTGGACTTCGCCGTCGGCAACAGTTTTTTCCGCAACCCCTGGGTGATCGCCCCGTCCACCACCACCGCGCGTGATGGCCTCGGCCCGCTGTTCAACACCAATGCCTGCCAGAACTGCCACGTGCGCGATGGCCGCGGCCACCCACCCGAACTCGATGACAGCAACGCGGTGTCGATGCTGGTGCGCCTGTCGATCCCCGACCAGCCTTACCTGGCCAAGGTGGTCGAGCGCCTGGGCGTGGTCCCCGAGCCCGTGTACGGCACCCAGTTGCAGGACATGGCTATCCCCGGCGTGGCGCCGGAGGGCAAGGTCCGCGTGACCTACGCCAACCAGGCCGTCACGTTCAAGGACGGCCACCAGGTCGAGTTGCGTCGTCCCAGCTTGCAGATCACCCAGCTGGGCTACGGGGCAATGCACCCTGACACCCGCTTCTCGGCCCGCGTTGCGCCGCCGATGATCGGCCTCGGCCTGCTCGAAGCCATCCCCGAAGCCGACATCCTCGCCAACGAAGACCCGGACGACCGCAACCGCGACGGCATCCGCGGCCGAGCCAACCGGGTTTGGGATGACGCCCAGGGCAAGACCGTGGTGGGCCGCTTCGGCTGGAAAGCCGGGCAACCCAACGTCAACCAGCAGAACGTCCATGCGTTTGCCGGCGACATGGGCCTGACCTCCACCCTGCAGCCCAAGGACGACTGCACCGCAGCGCAAGTCGACTGCCTGGCCGCGCCCAATGGCGATGGCATGGGGGGCGAAAAGGAAGTCAGCGACAACATCCTGCGCCTGGTGACCTTCTATACCCGCAACCTGGGCGTGCCTGCCCGTCGTGACGTGGGTGCGCCGCAGGTACTGGCAGGCAAGAACCTGTTCTTCCAGGCCGGTTGCCAGGGCTGTCACACCCCGCAGTTCACCACCGCCGCAAATGCGGCCGAACCTGAGCTGGCCGGCCAGGTGATCCGCCCCTACAGCGACCTGCTGTTGCATGACATGGGGCCGGGCCTGGCCGATGAACGCACTGAATTCGCGGCCAATGGCCAGGACTGGCGCACCCCGCCGCTGTGGGGCATCGGCCTGAGTGAAACGGTCAGTGGCCACAGCCAGTTCCTGCACGACGGCCGCGCCCGCAACCTGCTCGAAGCCGTGCTCTGGCACGGTGGCGAAGCCGAAGCGGCACGTAATTTCGTCCTCACCTTCAATGCCGAGCAGCGTGCCGCGCTGCTGGCTTTCCTGAACTCACTTTAAAACGCGCAAGGAGCCGGGCATGTTCCGACCCAAACTGTTGTTCACCAGCCTCGCCGCACTCGCCCTCGGTGCCTGCTCGCCGCAGGACCCGCAAGCCGTGACCTCCGCCGCCATCGCCAAGCAGGTGATCCTGCCGACCTACAGCCGCTGGGTCGAAGCCGACCGCCAGCTGGCCGTCAGCGCCCTGGCCTATTGCGAAGGCAAGGCGAACCTGGACACCGCCCGCGCCGACTTCCTCACTGCGCAAAAAGCCTGGGCCGAGCTGCAACCGTTGCTGGTCGGCCCGTTGGCCGAAGGCAACCGCGCCTGGCAGGTGCAGTTCTGGCCCGACAAGAAGAACCTGGTCGGCCGCCAGGTCGAGCAGTTGGTCAACGGTGACAAACCCGTCGACGCCGCTGCCCTGGGCAAGGCCAGCGTCGTGGTGCGCGGCCTGTCGGCTTACGAGTACATCCTCTTCGACAGCAAGCCAGACGTTGCCACGGCGGAGCAGAAAGCCCGCTACTGCCCACTGCTGGTGGCCATCGCCGAGCACCAGAAGGCCTTGGCCGAAGAGATCCTCAAGGGCTGGAACAGCACCGACGGCATGCTCTCGCAGATGACCAAGTTCCCCAACCAGCGCTACGCCGATTCCCACGAGGCCATCGCCGACCTGCTGCGCGCCCAGGTCACCGCCCTGGACACCCTGAAGAAGAAGCTTGGCGCCCCCATGGGCCGCCAGAGCAAGGGCATTGCCCAGCCGCTGCAGGCCGAGGCCTGGCGCAGCCACGCTTCGCTCAAAAGCCTGGAGGCCAGCCTCAAGGCCGCCCAGGCGGTCTGGGTCGGGGTCGACAACAAGGGCCTGCGTGGCCTGTTGGGCAGCGACCAGAAAGCCTTGGCAGACAAGATCGACGACGCCTACGCTACTGCGCTCAAACAGCTGGCCGACAATCAGAAAACCCTCGGCGAGTTGCTGGCCGACGACGCTGGCAAGCAGACCCTCAACCAGATCTACGACAGCCTCAACGTTGTCCACCGCCTGCACGAAGGCGAGCTGGCCAAGGCGTTGAACATCCAGCTGGGCTTCAATGCCAACGACGGTGACTGATCATGCTGCGACGCCAGGCCCTCAAACTCGGTAGCGTACTGCTCAGCGCCCTCACCCTGGGCGGCTGGAGCCTGTTCCGCAACAAAGGCAGCGAACCCCTGCTGCTCTCGGCGCGCGACGACGGCGATGGCAAGCATTACGCCGTCGGGTTCCGCCTGGACGGCACCCAGGTGTTCAGCACCCAGGTTGCCCAGCGTTGCCATGCCATCATCAACCACCCCTCGCTGCCGATCGCCCTGTTCGTCGCCCGCCGCCCAGGTACCGAAAGCTACCTGGTCGACCTGCGCGACGGGCGGCTGCTGCAAACCGTGGTCTCGCAGCCCAACCGCCACTTCTACGGCCATGCGGTCATCCACAAGGGCGGGGAATGGCTGTACACCACTGAGAACGACACTACCGACCCGGGTCGCGGCGTGCTCGGTGTGTACCGTTTCGAAGGCGAACGCCTGGTGCACAGCGGCGAGCTGTCGACCCACGGCATCGGCCCGCATGAAGTGGCCTGGCTGCCGGACGGGGAAACCCTGGTGGTGGCCAACGGCGGCATCCGCACCGAGGCCGAAAGCCGCGTAGAGATGAACCTCGACGCCATGCAACCAAGCCTGGTCCTGATGCAGCGCGACGGCACCCTGCTGAGCAAAGAAACCCTCGCCCAGCAGATGAACAGCGTGCGTCACCTGGCAATTGGCGACGACGGCACCATTGCCGCCTGCCAGCAATTCATGGGCGACGCCGACGAAACCGCCGAGCTGCTGGCGATCAAGCGCCCGGGCGAGCCGCTCAAGGCCTTCCCGGTGCCGGAGCGGCAGTTGCAGGCCATGGCCCAGTACACCGCCAGCGTGGCGATTCACAGCGACTTGCGGCTGGTGGCGCTGACGGCGCCGCGGGCCAACCGGTTGTTTGTCTGGGACCTGGACAGCGGCGCGGTGAAGCTGGATGCGCCGATGCCAGATTGCGCCGGGGTTGGCGCGGTGAAGGATGGCTTTGTCGTCACCTCCGGGCAGGGGCGTTGCCGGTTCTACGATTGCCGCAAGGCTGAGCTGATCGGGCAACCGATGGACCTGCCTTCCGGGTTCTGGGACAACCACCTGCACCTGGCCTGATTGCCCAGGCACATCGCGGTCCATGCAGGGGCAGCCTTGTGCTGCGAAGAGGCCCGAGCCCGCACTGTAAATCTCCAGTGTTTGCTCGGGCCTCTTCGCAGCACAAGGCTGCTCCTACACGGCAGTGCACGCGCCAATGTTTGAATAATCCCGTTGCACCCACCCTTCCCCACCTGCCAAAAACAGTCAATACTTCCCCCATCCACACGTGGGCAGGATCGCCCGTTGTCGTGTCAAAACGAATAACAACCACGCTTCCAAGGAACCGGACCTATGCTTCGCCGCCGCATGCTCATCATGTTGGCCGTCGTTCTGTTGATCGTGTTGGCCCTGGGGGGCTACAAGGCCTTCTCGATCTACCAGCAGATCCAGGTGTTCACAGCCCCCAAGCCGCCGATCACCGTGGCGGCAGCGCTGGCCGAAGAACGCCAGTGGCAAGAACGCCTGCCCGCCGTCGGCAGCCTCAAGGCCCTGCAAGGCGTCGAGCTCAGCCTTGAGGTGGAAGGCATCGTCAAAAGCCTGCACTTCGACTCCGGGCAGAAGGTCAAGGCCGGGCAACTGTTGCTGCAACTCAATGACGAACAGGAAACCGCCCTGCTCGGCACCGCCCAGGCCGACCTGGGGCTGGCCAAGGTCGATTTCGGCCGCGGCAGCCAGCTGGTCGGCGACTCGGCCATCTCCCGTGGCGAGTACGATCGCCTTACCGCCCAGTACCGGCGCAACCAGGCCGTGGTCGATCAGCTCAAGGCCTCGAAGACCAAAAAAAGCATCAGTGCGCCCTTCAGCGGCACCATCGGCATTCGCCAGGTGGATGTCGGCGACTACCTCGCCGCTGGCACGGTGATCGCCACCCTGCAAGACCTGTCCAGCCTCTACGTCGACTTCAACGTGCCCGAGCAGGCCCTGCCGCACCTGAGCCTAGGCCAGCAGGTGCTGGTGCAGGTCGCCGCTTACCCGGGCCAGACCTTCACCGCCAGCCTCAGCGCCATCAACCCCAAGGTCGAGGAAAGCACCCGCAACCTGCTGGTCCGCGCAACCTTGGCCAACCCTGACGGCAAGCTGCTGCCTGGCATGTTCGCCAACCTGCTGATCTTGCTGCCCGCGCCACAGCCGCGGGTGGTGGTGCCGGAAAGCGCCATCACCTACACCCTGTATGGCAACTCGGTGTATGTCGCCACCCCGAAAAAGGACAAGGACGGCAACCCGGAAAAAACCGACGACGGCCAACCCCCGCTCATCGCCGAGCAGCGCACCGTGCAGACGGGCGAGCGCCGCGACGGCGTGGTGGTGGTCAGCAAGGGCCTGCAGGCCGGCGAGCAGGTGGTTACCGCTGGGCAACTCAAGCTCACACCTGGCGCGGCGATCCGCATCGGCCAGGACAAGGCGCTCACACCTGAGCAAAACGTTCCTGATCCAGGCAAGGCTGATCCAGGCACCCCACACAACGACTGACAGGAGGCAGGCATGGCGTTCACCGACCCGTTCATCCGTCGCCCGGTCCTGGCCAGCGTTGTCAGCCTGCTGATTTTGCTGCTGGGCTTTCAGGCCTGGAGCAAACTGCAGATTCGCCAGTACCCGCAGATGGAAAACGCCCTGATCACGGTGACCACCGCGTACCCCGGCGCCAACGCCGAGACCATCCAGGGCTACATCACCCAGCCGCTGCAACAGAGCCTGGCCAGCGCCGAAGGCATCGACTACATGACCTCGGTGAGTCGGCAGAACTTCTCGATCATCTCCATCTATGCGCGCATCGGCGCCGACAGTGACCGTTTGTTCACCGAACTGCTGGCCAAAGCCAACGAGGTGCGCAACAAGCTGCCGCAAGACGCCGAAGACCCGGTGCTGAGCAAAGAGGCCGCCGACGCCTCGGCGCTGATGTACATCAGCTTCTACAGCAAGGAAATGAGCAACCCGCAGATCACCGACTACCTGTCCCGAGTGATCCAACCCAAACTGGCCACCCTGCCGGGCATGGCCGAGGCGGAGATCCTCGGCAACCAGGTGTTCGCCATGCGCATCTGGATCGACCCGGTGAAACTGGCCGGCTACGGCCTCTCGGCCACCGACGTGACCAACGCCGTGCGCCGTTACAACTTCCTCTCGGCCGCCGGTGAGGTAAAAGGCGAGTACGTGGTCACCAGCATCAATGCCAGCACCGAGCTCAAGTCTGCCGAAGCGTTCGCCGCCCTGCCGGTCAAGACCAGCGGCGACAGCCGGGTGCTGCTGGGGGATGTGGCACGGGTCGAAATGGGTGCAGAAAACTACGACACGGTCAGTTCGTTCGACGGCATCCCTTCGGTCTACATCGGCATCAAGGCCACACCGGCCGCCAACCCGCTGGAGGTGATCAAAGAAGTCCGCCGCATCATGCCGGAACTCCAAAGCCAGTTGCCCTCGGCGCTGAAAGTGTCGATTGCCTACGACGCCACGTTGTTCATCCAGGCCTCCATCGACGAGGTGATCAAGACCCTCGGCGAAGCGGTGCTGATCGTCATCGTCGTGGTGTTCCTGTTCCTCGGCGCGTTGCGCTCGGTGCTGATCCCGGTGGTGACCATCCCACTGTCGATGATCGGCGTGCTGTTCTTCATGCAGATGATGGGCTACTCGCTCAACCTGCTGACCCTGCTGGCGATGGTGCTGGCCATCGGCCTGGTGGTAGACGATGCCATTGTCGTGGTGGAGAACATCCACCGGCACATGGAAGAAGGCAAGACGCCGTTCGACGCGGCGCTGGAAGGTGCACGGGAAATCGCCATGCCGGTGGTGTCGATGACCATCACCCTGGCCGCGGTGTATGCCCCCATCGGCTTCCTGACCGGGCTAACAGGCGCGTTATTCAAAGAATTCGCCCTGACCTTGGCCGGTGCAGTGATCATCTCCGGCGTCGTCGCCCTGACCCTGTCACCGATGATGTGCGCGCTGTTGCTGCGCCAGGAACAGAACCCCTCGGGCCTTGCCCATCGCCTCGAACTGCTGTTCGAGCGCCTCAAGGTGCGCTACCAGCGCCTGCTGCACGCCACCCTGGACAGCCGGCCGGTGGTGCTGGTGTTCGCCGTGATCGTCCTGTGCCTGATCCCGGTACTGCTCAAATTCACCCAGAACGAGCTGGCGCCCAACGAGGATCAAGGGGTGATCTTCATGATCAGCAGTTCGCCGCAGCCGGCCAACCTCGACTACCTCAACGCCTACACCGACCAGTTCACGCCGCTGTTCAAAGCCTTCCCCGAGTATTACTCGTCGTTTCAGATCAACGGTTTCAACGGTGTGCAGAGCGGCATTGGCGGCTTCCTGCTAAAGCCTTGGAACGAGCGCGAGCGCACACAGATGGAGCTGCTGCCGCTGGTGCAGGCCAAACTTGAAGAAATCGGCGGCCTGCAGATCTTCGGCTTCAACCTGCCGTCGCTGCCCGGTACCGGTGAGGGCCTGCCGTTCCAGTTCGTGATCAACACCGCGGGGGACTACCCGGTCCTGCTGGACGTGGCCCAACGTATCAAGGCACGCGCCCAGGCATCGGGCAAGTTCGCCTTCCTCGACATCGACCTGGCCTTCGACAAACCGGAAGTGGTGGTCGACATCGACCGGGCCAAAGCGGCGCAGATGGGCGTCTCGATGGACGCCCTGGGCGGCACCTTGGCCACCCTGCTGGGCGAGGGGGAAATCAACCGTTTCACCCTGGAGGGCCGCAGCTACAAGGTGATTGCCCAGGTCGAGCGGCCGTACCGCAACAACCCTGGCTGGCTCAACAACTACTACGTGAAGAACGACCAGGGCCAGTTGCTGCCACTGTCGACCCTCATCACCCTCAGCGACCGCGCCCGCCCGCGCCAGCTCAACCAGTTCCAGCAGTTGAACTCGGCCATCATCCAAGGCGTGCCCATGGTCAGCCTGGGCGAAGCATTGCAGACCGTGCAGGCCATCGCCCGCGAAGAAGCCCCGGAAGGCTTCGCCTTCGACTATGCCGGGGTGGCGCGCCAGTATGTTCAGGAAGGCAGCGCGTTGTGGGTAACCTTCGGCCTGGCGCTGGCGATCATCTTCCTGGTGCTGGCGGCGCAGTTCGAAAGCTTCCGCGATCCGCTGGTGATTCTGGTGACTGTGCCGTTGTCGATCTGCGGGGCGCTGTTGCCGCTGTTCCTGGGTATTTCCAGCATGAACATCTATACCCAGGTCGGGCTGGTGACACTGATCGGGCTGATTACCAAGCACGGTATTCTGATCGTCGAATTTGCCAACCAGTTGCGCGAAGAAAAAGGCCTGAGCGTGCGTGAGGCAATCGAGGAAGCGGCCGCCATCCGCCTGCGGCCGGTACTGATGACCACGGCGGCGATGGTGTTTGGCATGGTGCCGTTGATTCTGGCGACCGGCGCAGGGGCAGTGAGCCGGTTCGATATCGGCACGGTGATTGCGACCGGGATGTCGATCGGGACGTTGTTTACCTTGTTTGTGCTGCCTTGCATCTACACCTTGCTGGCGCACAAGACGGTGGCCAAGGCACCTGTGCCAGCTGACATTTCCCGGTAGGAGCAGCCTTGTGCTGCGAAGAGGCCGGTGGCAGCAGCGAAGATTGAGGGTGCTTTCACCGGCCTCTTCGCAGCACAAGGCTGCTCCTACCGGAATCGTAGTTGGCCGACGGCACTCACAAACAAAAAAACCAGAGGCCCCGCTATGCAGGGCCTCTGGTTTTCAAGCACCACCCAGGTTCAGCCGAACGGCCGCAATCCCTGACGCATACCGAACAGGAACAGCAACAGGTCTTGGTCCGGCTTGGCCTGTTCCTGCGGCTTTGCCACACGTGGCAAAGCGCACTGGTCAGCCATCTCGGCCTTGCTGAACACCGTCGGCTTCGGCTCTTCCCAGGCAGCCACCGCCACAGTGGTCACGGCCAATCCAGCCACCAGGAACAAAGCTCGAGCGATTTCTAGTTTCATTGCCCTAACCCTTTGACAACGCTGCCAAACGCCATTTGGTAAAAATAGAGCAATGTCTGCCATTCCGCATCAGTGAACGACGAGTGGCGGCGCAACTGACGCAGGTCATTCGCCGCCGCACGTTGGCAGCTGATGCGCCGCCGGCACTTCTCAAGGTCCAGCAGGGCGACTTCGACCCGGGCCTGTTCGCCCTCGCCGATCACCTTGACGAACACATGCTTGCCGTACAGGCAGCCGTGCTGCCAGTGCCCCAGGTGCATACGCGCCAGGTTATCCGCCAGGTCCTTGAGCATGCGCTCATGCACCGCCTGAGGGTAACGCTCGCGGGCACCTTCGGCATGCCAGGTGTCGAGCTCGACAAAGCCATCCAGCGCTTCGCTGACCAGCAGCGCACGCCATTGATGATCGGCATCGCGCTCGGCACCACAAAAGACGATGTGCGGAACACGTACACCCAATTGCTCGAAGCTGTTGATGGCATCGAGTTCACGCAAAACGGTCGGCCGGCCAAAGGGGTGCAGCAGGCTGCGGTAGATGTGCCCGACCTGGCGCTTGGCATACAGCAGTTTGCCGTTGGCATCGTTGAGGCGTTGCACGCCACTTTCGCCGCCACGCCGCTGGTTGGGTTCCTCAACCCATTCGCCCTGCTGGCGCCAGTAAAAATCGAACCGCGACTCCCCACTCTGGGCTACAGCCATCAAACACTACCCCTTACGCAATACATAGACTCGCCACATGGCATAGAACGGCAGGAAGTCCAAGCGTTCCTGGATTCTGAAACCGGCGGCCTCAAATTCTTCTTCGACCGTGTCCGCTGGTAACACGAAACGATTCTGGTAATTGTCCTGCTCGGCCTTGGCGCTGCGACGCTGCTCGAGCTTTTTCCGGCGCCAGGCTTTGAAGTTGCCGTCCACCCACAGCGACAGAATCACACTATCACGGCTAACTCGTTGAAATTCCGAAAGAATTGTCTTTCTGTGGGCCGCTTCGCCGATGTGATGGAACAGCCGCATGCAGAAAATGCTGTCGACCGAATTGTCAGGAAGGTCAATGGCGAACGCAGAAGTCTGCAAGGGGCGTACCCGGGCGACCACCTCTGGCGGTTGCGCGGCACAGGCTGTCTCGATCATCGCCTCGGAGTTGTCGGCGCCGATGATTACGCGGTTGGGTTTTTCCGCCAGCAACGGCCAGAAGCGCCCAGCACCGCAGGGCAGGTCAAGTACCAGGCCCGGCTCACCGGCCAACGCCAAGGCGCGACGTGCCAACTGCTCGTCACGCTTGTGGGAAAGGCGCCGGGCCAGACCATCCTGATGCTTGAGGAAATACTCGCGCGCGTGGTCTTTGTCGTATTTCTCGGAAAATTCAAGCTTGATGGGGCTACGCATTGGGCATCTCCTGACTCCAGTGCGCTCACCTTAGGTAAGCAAGCGTTGGAATCAGGTTATGCCAATGTGAAAAAAGTGTTAGTTCTTTGGAGAGGTATTACCAAAAATTACCCGACCAACCCCGAAGGGCTGCCCTTCTCCACGCTTTGGCTCAGGTCCACCTGAAAACGGCAGCCGTGCGGCAAGGTCGAGGTCAAGGTGACGCGCCACCCCTGGTCGTCACAGATGCGCTGCACCAGCGACAGGCCCAAGCCCAGCCCTTCGCCACGCCGCTCAGCGCCGCGCACGAAGGGTTTGAACATCGCCTCGCGCTGCTCCTCGGGGATGCCCACGCCACTGTCCTCGACGCTGAACCCGTTCGCTTCCAGGCTCAGGCGAATGTAACCGCTGTCGGTGTAGTGCGCGGCGTTGCGCAGCAGGTTGCCCATCACCGATTGCAGGAAGGTGGCGTTGTACAGCACCGGGCTTGCGCTGACGCGGCCGTCGAAATACAGCGTGAGCCCCTTCTGCTCGATCGTTTCGCGCCAAACCCCAGTGAGTTCATCCGCAACCTCGCGCAAGGTCGCTTGGGAGGCCACGGCACCCTCATCGCGTTGGGCACGGGCAAGCATCAGGAAGGTCTTGACCAGTTCGCGCATTTCTTCGGTCGCCCGCGCCACCCGCTCGACCTGGCTGCGTGCACGCGGGTCCAGTGCCTGGTTTTCCAGCAGCAGTTCACACGACGTGGCCAGCACCATCAGCGGGGTTCGCAGCTCGTGGCTGACGTCGCTGGTGAACAGCCGCTCGCGGGTCAATGCATCGCGCAAGCGGCCCAGCGTGTCGTCGAAGGCCACGGCCAATTGGCCCACTTCGTCGGCCGCGTAATCGGGTGCCAGTGGCGGTGCCAGGCCGAGTAGCTGGTCGCGGTGGCGCACTTGGCGCGCCAGGCGGATCACCGGCGCCATCACCCGGCGCGCCACCAGCCACCCCAGGATCACGGCCAGCACCAGGCTGAGCACGAAGCCGACGACCACAACAGCGAACAGCACACGCTCGCGCTCTTCGAAATCGCTCTGGTCTTGCAGCAATACGTAGCGACGGCCATCGACGATCTCGACCATCGCGTGGTACGACAGCTGGTCGCGAAATACTTCGTGGAAGCCGCTGTCGAGGTGGCGCAAGTCTTTGGGCAACTCGAAATCGTCACGCCCGCCACTGAAGTAGAACAGTTGGTCCGGACGCGGCCGATGGCTCCAGTCACTGACGCTGTCCATGCGCAACAGGCGTTGCAGGTCGCCGCCCAGCACGGTGGAAATCAGCCGCTCTTCAACCAGGTGCACCGTGGCGACGATGCCGAAGGCGAAGGCGCCGGCCACCAGCGCGCTCATCAACGCAAAGGCGATGATGATGCGCTGGGCAAGGCTTTGCTTAAACTCCATCGCGGCCCTCGGCGAGGCGATAGCCGACGCCATGGACGGTATGCAGCAGCGGTTTTTCGAACGGTTTGTCGATCACCTGGCGCAACTGGTGCACATGGCTGCGCAGGCTGTCGCTGTCAGGGCAGTCGTCGCCCCACAGGGCTTCTTCCAGCACTTCGCGTCGCAGCACGTGGGGGCTTTTCTGCATCAACACGGCAAGCAGCTTGAGGCCGACCGGGTTGAGTTTGAGCAGGCGGCCTTGGCGCGTGACTTCCAAGGTGTCGAGGTCGTAGCTCAGGTCGGCGACCTGCAAGGTGCGACGCCCACCCCCCTGGGCACGGCGCAGCACCGCTTCGATGCGCGCGGCCAGCTCCGACAGCGCAAACGGCTTGAGCAGGTAATCGTCGGCACCCGAGCGGAAGCCTTGCAGGCGGTCGTCCAGCTGATCGCGGGCGGTGAGCATGATCACCGGGGTGTCACGCCGGGCGTCTTCGCGCAGGCGTTTGCACAGGGTGTAGCCATCAATGCCGGGCAGCATGATGTCGAGGACGATCAGGTCGTAGTGCTCGGTGGCCGCCAGGTGCAAGCCCGACAAGCCGTCCTGGGCGCAATCGACGGTGTAGCCTTTCATGCCGAGGTAATCGGCCAGGTTGGCAAGAATATCGCGGTTGTCTTCAACCAATAGAATGCGCATCGGGTTCTCCTGTGCGGCGCTTCGCTGTGGTGCGCGGCAGGCGCAGCTTAAGGCCAATGCCTGCACTGTGCCACCCCTGGGGAAAATTCACCGGAGTTGACAGTTTTTTCACCGATCCTTCACGGACACAGGATAGCGCCCACTCGATAATGCCCAATCTTTTTTGCGCCCTGGAGTCGTCATGCACGAACGTACCCGCCCTCGCCCGATCAATCTCTGGCTGTACCTGGGCATTCCTCTGGTGACGGCAGTGGCTTTGATCCTGCTTGAGCTGACCTCGGTCGACATGGACGTGGCCAACCTGTTCTTCGACCCGGCTGCCGGGCAATTCATCGGCCGGCACAGCTATTTGCTGGAGAACGTACTGCATGATGGGGTCAAGCAGGTGGTGATCCTGCTGGGGCTGCTGGCCTTGCTGACCTTTGCCGTGAGTTTCTTCTGGAAGCGTTTGTTCGGTTGGCGCCGGGAGCTGGGTTGCCTGGTGTTGGCGCTGGGCTTGTCCACAGCGTTTGTGACACCGCTGAAGAAGGTCACCCATGTGCAGTGCCCCTGGAGCCTGAGCCAGTTCGGCGGCAAGGAAACCTACAGCAAGCTGCTGGAGGCACGCCCCGCCACCGACAAGCCGGGGCTGTGCTGGCCGGGCGGGCATGCTGCGACCGGCTTCTGCTTGTTCGCGTTGTTCTTTGCACTGCGTGATCGACGTCCGCGCCTGGCACGGGTGGCGTTGGGGGTGGCGCTGGTCGCCGGTTCGGTGCTGTCGGTCGGGCGGATGATGCAAGGGGCGCACTTCTTGTCGCACAACGTGTGGACGGCGGTGTTCTGCTGGTTGATCGGGTTGGGGTCGTATTACCTGGTTTTGTACCGGCGCGGGCGGCTTGAGGCGCCTGCTGTAGAGGCCAGTGTTGCCTGAGTGAGGGGCCGCTGCGCGGCCCATTCGCAGCACAAGGCTGCTCCCACAAAAAGCAACCTGCAAGAGCAGCCTCGCGCTGCGAATGGGCTGCAAAGCAGCCCCAATGCTCACACAATGCTGCGTGGCACCTGTAGGAGCAGCCTTGCGCTGCGAATGGGCTGCAAAGCAGCCCCAATGCTCACCACCGAAGCACAAAAAAAGCCCCGGCTCTCGCGAGCCGGGGCTTTTTTATGACGCTAGGGGTAAGGCTGGCTTACATCATGCCGCCCATGCCACCCATGCCGCCCATGTCTGGCATGCCGCCGCCAGCTGGAGCGTCGCTCGGAGCATCAGCAATCATGGCTTCGGTGGTGATCATCAGACCGCCAATCGAAGCAGCAGCTTGCAGTGCCGAACGGGTCACTTTAGCTGGGTCCAGGATGCCCATCTCGATCATGTCGCCGTATTCGCCGGTAGCAGCGTTGTAACCGAAGTTACCCGAACCCTGCTTGACCTTGTCGGCCACAACGCTTGGCTCGTCGCCGGCGTTGGCAGTGATCTGACGCAGCGGGGCTTCAACAGCGCGACGCAGCAGTGCGATACCGACGTTCTGGTCTTCGTTGTCGCCTTTCAGGTCAACGATCGCGTTCAGGGCGCGAACCAGGGCAACACCACCGCCAGGCACCACGCCTTCTTCAACGGCTGCACGGGTAGCGTGCAGGGCGTCTTCAACGCGGGCTTTCTTCTCTTTCATTTCGACTTCGGTGCCAGCACCGACCTTGATCACGGCAACACCGCCAGCCAGTTTGGCCAGACGCTCTTGCAGCTTCTCACGGTCGTAGTCCGAGGAAGTCTCTTCGATCTGGGCACGGATCTGCTTGACGCGTGCTTCGATGTCACCGTCGACGCCAGCGCCGTCGATGATGGTGGTGTTTTCCTTGGACAGGATGACGCGCTTGGCGTTACCCAGGTGCTCAATGGTAGCGGTTTCCAGGGACAGGCCGATCTCTTCGGAGATAACGGTACCGCCGGTCAGGACCGCGATGTCCTGCAGCATGGCCTTGCGGCGGTCGCCGAAGCCAGGTGCCTTGACCGCAGCAACCTTGACGATGCCGCGCATGTTGTTGACGACCAGGGTAGCCAGCGCTTCGCCTTCAACGTCTTCAGCAACGATCAGCAGTGGGCGGCCGGCCTTGGCAACGGCTTCCAGCACTGGCAGCAGCTCACGGATGTTGGAGATCTTCTTGTCGACCAGCAGCAGCAGCGCGCCTTCCAGCTCGGCAACCATGGTGTCCGGCTTGTTGACGAAGTACGGCGACAGGTAGCCACGGTCGAACTGCATGCCTTCTACGACAGACAGTTCGTTTTCCAGGCCCGAGCCTTCTTCAACGGTGATCACGCCTTCTTTACCGACTTTTTCCATGGCTTCGGCGATGATTTCACCGATGGAGTTGTCGGAGTTGGCGGAGATGGTGCCTACCTGAGCGATGGCCTTGGAGTCGGCGCATGGCTTGGACAGGTTTTTCAGCTCGGCGACGACAGCGGCGGTGGCCTTGTCGATACCGCGCTTCAGGTCCATCGGGTTCATGCCGGCAGCGACGGCTTTCAGGCCTTCGTTGACGATGGCTTGAGCCAGAACGGTAGCGGTGGTGGTGCCGTCACCGGCTGCATCGTTGGCCTTGGAAGCGACTTCCTTGACCAGCTGGGCGCCCATGTTTTCGAAGGCGTCTTTCAGCTCGATTTCTTTGGCAACGGAAACGCCGTCCTTGGTGATGGTCGGTGCGCCGAAGCTCTTGGCCAGGACCACGTTGCGGCCTTTCGGGCCCAGGGTCGCTTTTACTGCGTCAGCCAGAACGTTGACACCAACCAGCATTTTTTTACGGGCGGAATCGCCGAATTTTACGTCTTTAGCAGCCATGATCGTTTAATCCTTGGAATTCTTTGGAATAACGGGAAATCGGGGAAATCAGCCTTCGATAACGGCGAGAATTTCGTTCTCGGCCATTACCAGCAGGTCTTCGCCGTCGACTTTCACGGTGTTGCTGCCCGAGTAAGGGCCGAAAACCACTTTGTCACCCACTTTCACGGCCAGCGCGCGTACTTCGCCATTTTCCAGGATGCGGCCGGTGCCAACGGCGACAACTTCGCCGCGGTTTGGTTTTTCAGCGGCCGAACCCGGCAGGACGATACCGCCAGCGGTTTTCGATTCTTCTTCGCTGCGACGGATGACTACGCGGTCATGCAGAGGACGAAGCTTCATTGTCGATCTCTCCCAAATTGTGGTTTTCATCGGCCGGTATCGACACCGGCGGGTTGATGCGGTCCGGCGTTGCCGGGGGTGGCCCGCGCGGGGCGAACCACCTGAGTTATGTCTGGTGTCGCCACCAGAAACCTTGCGGTGACCCATACATGAGGCCGCCATAGGCAATTACAAGGCTTGATACGGAAAATTTTTAATCAGCGCTGAACGGAAAAAGAACAGGGGCCGCGATGCGGCCCCTGAATGTCACTTGTCGCGGCGCTCGTACTCGCCCTCGATCACGTTGGGGCGGTGGCCGGCATCACGCGGCGGCTGCGCCTGGAACGGATCATCCTGAAACGCACGCTGGCGCATGGCCTGCTCTTCGGCACGCTGGCGCATCTTGCGCGCAGCCAGGTGACGGGTGAACGGCAGCAGGCAGATCAGGCCCAGCACGTCGCTGATAAAACCTGGCAGCAGCAGCAAGCCGCCCCCCACCGCCAGCATCATCCCCTGGAACATGTCCTCAGCGGGCAGTTCGCCGCGCTGCAGGCTTTCACGGGCACGCAGTGCGGTGGCCAGCCCGGCCACGCGCATCACCAGCACACCCAGTGCCGAACCGGCGATGATCAGCAGCAGCGCCGGGAAAAACCCGATGGCCGCACTGACCTTGACGAAGACGAACAGCTCCAGCACAGGAAACAGCAGAAGCAACAGTAGAAAAGCACGCATCAAAGATTCCTCGACGGAAGAGACCTTCCAATAAGACCTCAGATGGATGCGACCGCTCCCAATTTCAACCCTCGACTTCAGCAGCAACCGGCCACTGGTCGGCGCGTGCCAGTAAAACCAACGCTTCGCGAACTTGTGTCGGCGTATTGCAAAGGCGTGGGAACGGCAGCCAGTAGATGCCCTGACCAATACGCAGGTGCATGCCTTCGCTGTCGACACCGACCATCAGCGCAGGGGCTGTGCGTGGCAGGTCGGTCAGTTCGACGTAATGGGCGATGGCATTGGCGTGATCGCTGTTCATGTGTTCGATCATGCTCGCCTCGGCCTTGCCCGCGAACGGGTTGGCCAGGGTTACATGGTCAAGCCAGTGAATGGCGCCAAAGCCGCCGATGTAGCGGTGGCGCACGGGCTGCAGCACCCAGAAGTCGAAATCGTGAGCCTTGTGGTAATTGGCCGCGTCGGGGAAGTACCGGTAGTAGCGCTCGGCAGCGGCCTCGATGGCGGCTTCATCCACCAGCTTGTGTGCTTCGGCCATCACCGTCAGGCGGCCGACCGCCTGCACATCCTCGGCTTCACGCTCACCGACCAGCAGCGAGCACTTAGGGTCTTTTTGCAGGTTATGGGTGTGCTGGGCGATGCGGCTGATGAGGATCAGCGGGTTGCCCTGTGCATCCAGGCAATACGGCACGACGGAACCAAACGGGAAGCCGGGCATGGACTTGGAATGGGTCGAGAGCACGCCGCGGTATTCCTTGAGCAGCAGTTCCCGGGCGGGGCGGATGGCTTTGTTACTCACGAAGGGCGCTCCTGGCGGCGGACTGGATGGGTGACAAGATAAGCATTATCACCCGCCGCTGCCACTGTAGGCGCGTTACCAGGTCACGCCAAAGCCTGCCGTGTAGCGGGTCTTGTCCAGGTCGCTGTCACGCGTGCCGCTGATGATGTCCTTCTCGGCCTTGAGGTTGAGCGAGGCCCATTCGGTGACTTTGTAGCGCAGGCCAACCTCGGCATCCAGCGAGTAGTCGGCCACGTTGCCCAGCGGCTTGGCGACTTCGCCATTGGTGAACAGCTGCACGTTCTTGCCGATCAGGTAGCGGGTGTAGTCCCACTTGACTGCCGCTGCATAGAAGTTGTCCTTGGCGCCGTCCTGGTACTCGAAATCGGTACGGTTGATCAGCGAGCCCAGCGAGAACGCGCCCAGCTCGTCGTCCCAGAACTGGTAGCCCGGGCCTGTACCCACGGTGCGCTGGCGAGCCAGGTCCTCGATGTGGTCGCGCTTGTATTCCATGCGCCCCTGCCAGAACCACTTCTCGGTAATGAAGCGGTCGAGGGCGTACTCGGCACTCCAGTTATCGGTGGTGGTGACGTCGTCCTTGCTCTCGCGGTTGTATTCGCCCTCGGCGTTGTGCCGCCAGCGGCCATGACGTGCTGTGGTCTTGAAGCCTACGTCATAGTCGTCGGTGTCGTTCTCGGCACGCTTGTAGTCCAGGGCAACATCGACGTTGCCTTTCCAGACCAGGTCTTCGACCACCGGCTTGGGCTTCATGATCTGTTCGATGCTGGCCAGGTCGACGGTCTTGGGCGCCTCGCCATTGGCCAGGGTGACCTTGCCGTCTTCGGCGGCCTTCAGCGATTTGGCCCGCTCACCGCTGTAGGCGTCCTGCTTGACCAGCAGTTCCTGGTCGCTTTCCAGGGTCTTGACGGCTTTCCAGTCCAGCGCGATAGACCCACCATAAGGGGTCTCCAGCAGCAGCTTGCCACCGTCGAAGACTTTGATCTTGCCAGTGAGACGGTCACCGTTTTTCATCCACACGGTGTCGGCAACCGCAGGCGCGGCGCACAGGGAAGCAGCTAGCAGGCACAACAAGGATCTAGAATACATAAGCGGACTACGGGTTCGATTCGACGAAAAAAGCCGGGCATTATCCAGATACCGACAACCAGAGCAAGGACAGACCGGGAGCCTGCGATTGAGTTCAACACTCATTTACCGTCACCATTGGTCCGGTTTCATCCACAGGCCACGGGGGCACTGATGTCCGAGGCATACGCGCACACATTGGAAACGCCAGAGGCCCGACGAACGGCCCTGTATTCGGTACTCGGGCAAGTGCCCGAAGGCAAGGTGGTCAGCTACGGCCAGCTTGCCGAGCTGGCGGGCCTTGGCCGCGCGGCACGTTGGGTTGGGCGTACCCTCGGGCAGCTACCACCCGACACTCGCCTGCCCTGGCATCGGGTACTGGGCGCTGGCGGGCGGCTGAGCCTGGCTTTAGGCACGCCCTCTGGCGACGAACAACGGGCACGGCTGCGCGCAGAAGGCGTAAATGTGACCAATAATCGTGTGGATATGACGCGCCATGGCTGGCGCCCGATGGAGCACAGCGGTTAGAGTGCGCGCTTTGTATTCGCAAACTTGAGGCAGATGTTGGCCCATGCCCCGTAAAACCTGGCGCGCTGCGCTCGCTGCCTATGCCAGCCCGTCAACCCTGGTACTTCTGCTGCTCGGCTTTGCCGCCGGCCTGCCCTACATGCTGGTGTTCTCGACCCTTTCGGTATGGCTGCGCGAAGCTGGCGTGGCCCGCGAGACCATTGGTTACGCGAGCCTGATCGGCCTGGCCTATGCGTTCAAATGGGTCTGGTCGCCGCTGCTCGACCAATGGCGCCTGCCCCTGCTCGGCGGCCTGGGGCGCCGCCGTTCGTGGCTGTTGCTGTCGCAGGCACTGGTGGTGATCGGGCTGGTCGGCATGAGCCTGTGCGACCCACAGCAGCACCTGTCGTGGCTGATCGCCCTGGCGGTTCTGGTTGCCTTCGCCTCGGCCACCCAAGACATCGCCGTCGATGCCTATCGCCTGGAGATTGCCGATGACCAGCGCCAGGCCGCCCTGGCTGCCAGCTACATGGCGGGTTACCGGGTAGCAGCTCTGCTGGCCACGGCCGGTGCGCTGTTCTTCGCCGAATGGTTTGGCTCCACCGGTTTCAGCTACTTGCACAAGGCCTGGGCCGGCACCTACATCATGTTCGCCCTGTTGATGCTGCCGGCGCTGTTCACCACTTTGGTCATGCGTGAACCGTCAGTGCCGCTGCGTACTCAGCTGTCGGCGGCGCGTTACGGCCTGGTGCACCAGCTGGCGTCGGTGTTCGTGTTGATCGTGCTGCTGGTGTCGGTGCCTGCCAGCTTCACCCAGCTGTTCAATACCGACTGGGCCAGCGTGTTCTTCGGTGATGCGACGCCCCTCGACCTGCTGCTCGAAGACCGCGCCTTCCTGCGCCTGATCCTGTACGCGATGCTGACTTGGGCGTGCCTGTCGACCATGGGCCGGCGTGGCCTTGCCCCGGTGCTTACCCCGGTCAACGACTTCATTGCCCGCTACCGCTGGCAAGCGCTGCTGCTGCTTGGGCTGATTGCCACCTACCGCATGTCGGACACGGTGATGGGCGTGATGGCCAACGTGTTCTACATCGACATGGGCTTCACCAAGGACCAGATCGCCAGCGTCAGCAAGATCTTCGGCCTGATCATGACCTTGGTCGGCGCCGGCGTCGGCGGCCTGTTGATCGTGCGCTTCGGCATCATGCCGATCCTGTTCATCGGTGGCGCGGCCTCGGCGGCGACCAACATCCTGTTCCTGATGCTGGCCGACATGGGCCCGAACCTGGACATGCTGGTGGTCACCATCTCGCTGGACAACTTCAGCTCCGGCATGGCCACCTCGGCGTTCGTCGCCTACCTGTCGAGCCTGACCAACCTGAAGTTCTCGGCCACCCAGTACGCGCTGCTGAGCTCGATCATGCTGTTGCTGCCACGGCTGATTGGCGGCTATTCGGGGGTTATGGTGGAGAAGTTCGGTTACCACGACTTCTTCCTGATCACCGCCCTGCTGGGCGTGCCGACGTTGATTCTGATCGCCCTGCAGTGGCGTCAGGAGGCCGGGCGCGGCAAGCCCGTGCCCGAGGAGAACCCAGCGGCCGAACGGCCCTGAACCCCTCTATTTACATGTTTCACTGTAGGAGCAGCCTTGTGCTGCGAAGAGGCCGGTAACAGCAGCGAAGATTCACTGTTCTGTCACCGGCCTCTTCGCAGCACAAGGCTGCTCCTACAGGAATTGCGCATGGCCGGCGCCGGCAAGCTACTGAGCCACCGCCCCTTCCCCAGGCCGGCCACCCACCACGAACCACAACGGCCAGAGCGCCAGCGCACCCGCCACGCTGGCTGCCAAGGCAAAGTGCAGCAGGCTGGCACCTGCCCCGATCATCGCCAGCAGTGCCCCACCCAGGCCCAGCAAGGCGATGGTGATCATCCCCAGCATGGCCGAGACCAGCCCCTTGCTCTGCTCGCTGGAGAACAGCGTCATGCGGTACAGCACGGCGTTGGCCACACCCAACCCCAGCGCGTACAGCGACATGCCAGCGACCACGCTGGTCACCGTCGGCCAGTACCAAGTCGCCAGCACCATCAACGACAGGCCTGCCAGGTAGGGCCACAGTGCGCCACGCACCAGGGCTGGCAGCGGATAACGGTCGGCAATGCGGTTGATGATCAGGTTGCCCATGATCAGCCCGCCGAACACCGGCAATTGCCACAAGGCATATTCCATCGTACTCAGCCCCTCATCATGGATGAGCAGCACAGGCGACAGGCCAATCCAGCCAATCAAAGGCAAGCCGACCAGGCCAAGGGCTGCGCTGCCGGCGACAAACCGCCGGTTGGCCAGCAACTGACCGTAGCCGGACAACAGTGGCAGCAGGTGAATTGGGGTGAACGGCAGCCGCGAACCATCGCGCCGCTCCACACCGAGCGTTTCCGGCATCAAGCGGTACAGCAGCACCCAGGCCAGCACCGCGCCGATGGCAAAGGCCACGAACAGCCAACGCCAGTCCAGCCATTGCAGCAGCAAGGTCCCCACCAGCGGGCCGAGCAGCGGCGACAGCAGGGCAATGTTGGCCAGCAGGGCCATCATGCGCACCGCGTCCGCTTCGCTGAAGGCCTCGTTCAGGGCCGGGTAGCTGACCGTGACCACAAAGCCCAGGCCGATGCCCTGCAACAGGCGCAGCAAGTTGAACAAGCCGATGTCATGAACCCAGAAGGTCGCCAGGCACGCCACGCCAAAGAACACACACCCCCCCAACAGCAGCGGGCGACGGCCATAGCGGTCGGCCAGGGGGCCGATCAGCCACTGCAGGACCACGCCACCGAGCAGGTACAGGTTCAGGGCATGGGGGATGTATTCGGGGCTGGCGTTCAGATCGCCGACCACCACCGGCATGGCCGGCATGACCGCGTCGCTGGCCAGGTAAGTGAGCAACTCGAACAGGGCCAGGGTGAGGCCAAACAGCAAGGCTCGGAGGGGGGTGATGTACAGCAGTGGTTTCATGGTGAGCTTCGGGTAGAGGCAGGTGGGGTTAGGCTATATGCCAGAAGTGGCGGGGTTTAGCTGTGAACAAGTGTAATGAGGTGGAAAAAACCGGGGCCGCTGCGCGCCCCATCGCCGGCAAGCCGGCTCCCACACAGTTAGATGACAACCTGAACCTGTGGGAGCCGGCTTGCCGGCGATGGGGCGCACAGCGGCCCCGGCTTATTTGAACAGCAGTGTTACTGGGTAGCCGTCTCCTGCACCACACGAATCACTCGCTGCGGAAACGGAATATCGATGCCCTCGGCCTTCAACCGGTCACGGGCATGCTCGTTGAGCATGAACATCACATCCCAATAGTCGGACGTCTTGGTCCAGATACGCAGCGACACGGTGATCGAACTGTCGCCCAGCGTCGAAATCACCGCCTGCGGTGCCGGGTCGGCCAGCACACGCGGGTCCTGCGCCAGTTCCAGCAGCACGTTGCGCGCCTTTTGCAGGTCGGCCTCATAATCCACGCCCACGTCGAACACCACTTTGCGGGTCGGCTGGCGGTTGGTGTTGGTGATGATGCCGTTGGACAGGCTGCCGTTAGGCATGATCACCGTCTTGTTGTCACCGGTGCGCAGCACGGTGTGGAAGATCTGGATGCTGTCCACGGTGCCGCTGACACCCTGCGCTTCGATCCAATCGCCAATGCGGAACGGGCGGAACATCAAGATCAACACACCGCCGGCAAAGTTCGCCAGGCTACCCTGCAACGCCAGGCCAATGGCCAGGCCGGCAGCACCGATAGCCGCAACGAAGGAGGTGGTCTCGATGCCGATCATCGACGCCACGCTGACGAACAGCAGGATCTTCAGGATGATATTGGCCAGGGTGCTGATGAACCCCTGCAATGCCAGGTCGGCATTGCGCAGGCCGACCAGCTTGCCCAAGCGCGCGCTGACCTTGTTGATGACCCACCAGCCGATGGCCAGGGTCAGCAACGCCAGGCACACGCGGCTGCCGTACTCCATGATCAACGGGACCCAGGCTTGGGATTGGCGGACCAGCTGATCGACTTCAGCGTTCAAATCCATGTTCATCTCCTGATGCCGAACGGCATGTGCACGGTAAAACTGGCCGCGGGCATTTCCGCGGCCACGGCCCCCATGGACATCATTACGCCATCGAGGTTCCTGGTGACGCTTCGATCAATCGCGGAAGTTGTTGAACTGCAGCGGCATGTCGAATTCCTTGGCGCGCAGGGCAGCGATAGCCTCTTGCAGGTCGTCACGCTTCTTGCCGGTGACACGCACCTGCTCACCCTGGATGGAAGCCTGGACCTTGAGCTTGGCATCCTTGATGTGGGCGACGATCTTCTTCGCCAGCTCTTTGTCGATGCCTTCGCGGAATTTGGCTTCCTGTTTCATTTCTTTGCCGGACGCATAGGCATCCTTGGTTTCCAAGCATTTGACATCGATCTTGCGCTTGACCAGCGCACCGCGCAGGATCTCGATCATCGCCTCGAGCTGGAATTCGGCCTCGGCGGTCAGCAGCACGGTCTGTTCCTTGTCCTTGAACTCGAAGCTGCCCTTGCCCTTGAGGTCAAAACGGCGATCGAGTTCCTTGACGGCGTTGTCTACAGCGTTCTGCACTTCGTGCTTGTCCAGTTCCGATACCACGTCGAACGAAGGCATGGGTAATCTCCAAAAATAAAAGCGCGCTCGGCCTGAAGATGGAGCACGCTGAGTTAGATGGTTAAAATGCGGGCTCATTATAACGGGTTGCGAAACGCATATGAGCAGCACCTGGCATATTCTCGGCGCGGGTAGCCTGGGCAGCCTGTGGGCTTGCCGCCTGGCGCGCGCCGGCAAGGCGGTACGTTTGATCCTGCGCGACGAGCAGCGGCTGCAGGCCTATCAGCGTGTGGGCGGCCTGACCTTGTTCGAGCAGGACACCTCCAGGCATTACGCGATCCCCGCCGAAACGGCCGACGCCCATGGCCCTATTCACCGCCTGCTGGTGGCCTGCAAGGCGTACGACGCAGCGCCGGCCATCAAGCGCCTGGCACCGCGGCTCGCCGAAGGCGCAGAGCTGGTGCTGCTGCAAAACGGCCTGGGCAGCCAGGACGAGGTCGCCGACCAGGTGCCCCATGCCCGTTGCATCTTCGCCTCCAGCACCGAAGGGGCGTTCCGCGAGGGCGATTGGCAGGTGCGCTTCGCCGGCCACGGCTTCAACTGGCTGGGTGACCCACTCAAACCCGGGATCCCGGCGTGGTTCGATGACCTGCACGACGCCGGTATCCCGGCCGAATGGACCGTGGATATCCTCACCCGGCTGTGGCGCAAGCTGGCGCTCAATTGCGCGATCAACCCGCTGACCGTGCTGCATGAGTGTCGTAATGGCGGCCTGCTGGAGCACTTGGCCGAAGTGACCGCCCTGTGCGACGAACTGGCAGAGCTGCTGCGCCGCTGTGGCCAACCCCAGGCTGCCGAGGACCTGGACGAAGAAGTGCAACGGGTGATCCTCGCCACCGCCGCCAACTACTCTTCCATGTACCAGGACGTGCGCGCAGGCCGACGTACCGAGGTCCATTACCTGCTCGGCCATGTGTGCCGCGCCGCCGAGCGGCATGGCGTGGCGTTGCCGGAACTGGAACGCCTGCACCAGCGACTGGTCGATAACCTGCAGGCACGCGGCTTGCCCAGCGCCTGACGCTGGCCCTTTCAACCGGATACGGACACTGCCTTGCCCATGACCCTGCGCCAACGCCTGGAAAACCTCCCGGTCGGGCAAAAGCTGCTGGCGGCCCTGCTGGTGCTGCTGGTGACCATTCTGCTGGTGGCCAACCTGACCTTCATCAGCGCCGCCTACTGGATCACCCAGGAGAGCATGGCGCCCCAGGCGCTGCAGACCATCGGCCGGCTGATCGCCAACCCGCAGCTGTCAGCGCGTGCCGGCGACAGCGCAGACAGCGCCAATGCCCTGCTCAAGGAGCTGGACAGCTACATGCCACTGCGCGCCGCCGCCGTCTACGGCGGTGACGGCCGCATGCTGGCGCAGCTGCAGCACGGCGAACCGCTGGCGTTGCCCAAGCGATTTCGCAACATCGACGGCTGGCGCCTGATGGAATTTCGCAGCACGCAGTTGATTCGCATCCCCCGCGAAGCCGACCCACCTGCCCACCTGCTGCTGGTGGCCAGCAGCGAACTGCCGACCGCCTTCTACACCGGCACGCTCAGTGCCAGCCTCGGTATCCTGGTGTTCAGCATCCTGCTGTGGATCGTCGTTGCGCGGCAGATCAAGCGCCTGATCACCCAGCCGATCAACCAGCTCGAAGAGCTCAGCCGCCAGGTCACCCGCGAAGAAAGCTACGCCCTGCGTGCCCGCCGCGGCAACGATGACGAAATCGGCAGCCTGGCCGAGGCCTTCAACACCATGCTCTCGCGCATCGAGGCCCGCGAGCAGCAGCTCAAGCGCACCCGCGACGAATTCCAGACCGCCTATGACCAGGCCCAGGGCCTGGCCGAAGAAACCCGCCACACCAACCGCAAGCTGGAGCTGGAAGTCCAGGTGCGCAGCAAGATCGAGAAAAAACTCACAGGCTTCCAGAACTACCTCAACAGCATCATCGACTCCATGCCCTCGGCGCTGATCGCCCTCGACGAGCAGCTCTACGTCACCCAGTGGAACCACGAGGCCACGGTGCTCTCCGGAACGCCCCTGGACGAGGCGCTGAACCAGCCGATCTTCATCGCCTTCGAGCCGCTCAAACCGTTTTTACCGCAGCTCAAGGAAACCGTAGAGAAACACCGAGTGGCGAAAATCGAGCGGGTGACCTGGCCCAAGGGCGAGGACCTGCGCCACTACGCCCTGACGTTCTATCCGCTGATGGGCGGCGGCGGCCGCGGCGTGGTGATCCGCATCGACGACATTACCCAGCGCCTGTCGCTGGAAGAAATGATGGTGCAATCGGAAAAGATGCTCTCGGTGGGCGGGCTGGCTGCGGGCATGGCGCACGAGATCAACAACCCGCTGGGGGCGATCCTGCATAACGTGCAGAATATCCGTCGGCGCCTGTCCCCGGAGTTGCCGCGCAACCAGGAGCAGGCCGAAGAGCTGGGCATCGACCTGCCCACCGTCAACCGTTACCTCGAAAGCCGCGAAGTGCCGCAACTGCTCGACGGTATTCAACAGGCCGGCGCCAGGGCGGCCAAGATAGTCACCCACATGCTTAGTTTCAGCCGCCGCAGCAACCGCCAGTTGGCACCTTGCGACCTGCCAGCGCTGATCGACCAGGCTGTGGAAATCGCCAGCAACGACTTCGACCTGACCATTGGCTTTGACTTCAAGGGCCAGGCCATTGTCCGCCAGTTCGACCCAAACCTTGGGCCAGTGCCTTGCACCGCCAACGAGCTGGAACAAGTGCTGCTCAACCTGCTGAAAAATGCCGCCCAGGCCATCCACCTGCGCCCGCAACCCAGCGAGCCCGGGCGCATCACCCTGCGCACCCGGCTCAACCCACCCTGGGCCGAGATCCAGGTCGAGGACAACGGCGTGGGCATGCCTGAAGCGGTGCGCAAGCGCACCTTCGAGCCGTTCTTCACCACCAAGGAGATCGGCCAGGGCACAGGGCTTGGCCTTTCGGTTTCGTATTTCATCATCACCAACAACCACAAGGGGCAGATGGAGGTGCAGTCCACGCCCGGCCAGGGTACCTGCTTCACCTTGCGCCTGCCCCTCGGCCAGCCGGCAGCGACGGCACCAAACACCACGGAGGCATGACATGGGCTACCGCCTGTCGAAGATCTACACCCGCACTGGCGACAAAGGCGAAACCGGCCTGGGCGACGGCCGCCGGGTGCCCAAGGACCACCCGCGTATCGAAGCCATCGGTGAGGTGGATAGCCTCAACAGCCAGTTAGGGGTGCTGCTCGCCGGCCTGGCTGAGCAGGGGCTGGACGAAGTGAGCGATGTGCTTGCGCCCTGTCAGCACCGCTTGTTCGACCTCGGTGGCGAGCTGGCAATGCCCAGTTACCAGGCGTTGAACCTGGCCGAGGTAGAGCGGTTGGAAGCGGCAATCGACGTGTGGAACGAAGAGCTGGGGCCTTTGAAGAATTTCATTTTGCCCAGTGGTTCGGCGTTGGTGGCGCAGACGCATGTGTGCCGGTGCCTGGCGCGCAGTGCGGAGCGGCGGTGTCAGCAACTGAATGCGCTGGAGCCGTTGGAGGGTGCTGGGTTGGCGTATATCAACCGGCTGTCGGATCTGTTGTTTGTGGCAGCGCGGATCATTGGGCGGCGGCAGGGGGTTGCCGAGGTGTTGTGGCAGCCTGCTGAGAAGCCTCAGGGCTGAGCGTGCTGGGGCTGCTACGCAGCCCATTCGGGGGCAAGCCCGCTCCTACCGGGCCCTCACAAGGTCTGAGCCTGCGCAGTTACCTGTGGGAGTGGACTTGCCCGCGAATGGGCCGCGCCGCGGCCCCAATCACAAGCGACTCAGACCTCAGGCCAGAACGCCCGGATCCCGGCCACACCCTGCGCGCCCGCTTCCCAGGCCCGCTCACGATCACCCGGCCCTACCCCACCCAGCAAGAACACTGGCCGGCTGAAACCTGCAATCGCCCGCTGCGCCGCTTGCCACCCCAAAGGCACCGCCTCAGGATGCGTCTGGGTCGCCTGCACCGGCGACAAGGTGACAAAATCGACCCCCATCTGCTCTGCCAATGCCAACTCTTCAGCACTGTGGCAGGACGCCGCCAGCCAGCGGTGCTCAGGAAACGGCCGCCCCTTGGCCGCATACTTGCGCAACTGCGCGGCTGTCAGGTGCCAACCGGCCGACGGGAAGTCGCCCAGCCACTCCAGCGGCCCTTTGAGCATCAATTGGGCCTTGCCACCGCACAGGCCGACTGCATCCACCGCCACATCGCGATACTTGGGGTCGTACATGTCCGGCGCTCGCAGCTGGATCAGCCGGGTACCGTTGGCCACGGCCTTCTGGATGCCCTTGAGCATCTGCGGCACTTCCAGGCCCTCCGGCGTGATCAGGTACTGATCCGGCAGCCGTGCAGCGGCAACAATCGGCCTGTTGGCGGCAGGGAAGTCGTACTGCGCGAGGTCGCGCGGTGCTACCCACTCCAAAGGCTGGCCCTCGGCGCCATGGGGTTCACCCGTGAACGCTTCGACAACGCGAACGTCCAGCAGCACCTGTTTGTCCGGGTAGTCATGGCTGACCTTGATCAGCGCCCGCGACCGGGTCACGTCGATACCCAGTTCCTCGCGCAGTTCACGGGCCAGCGCCGCTTCGACGCTTTCGCCCTCTTCCACCTTGCCACCCGGGAACTCCCAAAGGCCGCCCTGGTGCTGGGTATCTGCCCGCCGCGCAATCAGAATGCGGCCATCGGCACCGCGGATTACCGCTGCCGCTACATGAATGCGTTTCACCCTTCGCGCTCCGCCAGGCCAGCCTGCTGCCAGGCTTTGAATGCCGGCCACTGGTAAATAGTCTCGATGTAAGCCGCCGCCTCTGCCGGGACTTCGACGCGGTAGCTGCGCAAGCGCACGGCCACCGGGGCGAAGTAGGCATCCACCAGGGTCGGCTTGCCGAACAGGAACGGGCCCGTGTCCTTGGCGACCAGGCGGCATTCGGACCACAGCGCGACGATACGGTCGATGTCGATCTGCACCTCCAGCGGCACAGACTCAAGGGCCTGGTCACGGGACAGATCGAACGGCATCGCCCCGCGCAAGGCGAAGAAGCCGCTGTGCATCTGCGCGCAGGCCGAACGGGCTTGGGCACGGGCGGCCACGTCGGCAGGCCAGAGCTGCGCTTCGGGGTGGCGTTCGTTGAGGTATTCGGCGATGGCCAGGGAGTCGGCGATCACGCCATGCTCGGTCTTGAGCAGCGGCACTTTGCCGGTGGCAGAGTAGGCGAGCAGGCGCTGACGGGTGTCGGGCTGGTTGAGTTTGACCAGGGTTTCTTCGTAGGGGACGCCGGCCAGTTCGAGGGCCAGGGCGCCGCGTAGCGACCAGGAAGAATACAGCTTGTCGCCGATGATCAGGTGATAGCTCATGGTTCGGCTCCATTTGTCGGGGTTTTGCGGCTGCTTCGCAGCCCTTCGCGGCACAAGGCCGCTCCTACAGGTACAGCGCAGACCGGTGTAGGAGCGGCCTTGTGCCGCGAAGGGCCGCAAAGCGGCCCCAATTGAATCAGGTGCGGTATTCGGCGTTGATCTTCACGTACTCGTGGGACAGGTCGGTGGTCCAGATGGTTTCGCTGCACGCACCACGGCCCAGTTCGATGCGGATGGTGATCTCTTCCTGGGCCATGACCGCAGAGCCTTGCGCTTCGGTGTAGCTCGGGCTGCGCCCGCCTTGGCTGGCAATGCAGACGTTGTCCAGGTACACATCGATCAGGCTGACATCCAGCTCCGGCACGCCCGCACGGCCGACGGCGGCCAGGATGCGGCCCCAGTTGGGGTCAGAGGCGAACAGCGCGGTCTTGATCAGCGGCGAGTGAGCGACGGCGTAACCGACGTCCAGGCATTCCTGGTGGTTACCACCTCCGTTGACCTGCACCGTGACGAACTTGGTGGCGCCTTCGCCATCACGGACGATGGCCTGGGCCACCTCCATGCACACGTCGAACACCGCCTTTTTCAGGGCTTCGAACAGCGCACCGCTGGCTTCGGTGACTTCTGGCAGGTTGGCCTTGCCGGTGGCGATCAGCATGCAGCAGTCGTTGGTCGAGGTGTCGCCGTCGATGGTGATGCGGTTGAACGACTTGTTGGCGCCGTCGAGCATCAGGTCCTTGAGCACCTTGGGTGCGACCTTGGCGTCAGTGGCGATGTAGCCGAGCATGGTGGCCATGTTCGGGCGGATCATGCCGGCGCCTTTGCTGATGCCGGTCACGGTCACGGTCACGCCATCGTGCTGGAACTGGCGGCTGGCACCCTTGGGCAGGGTGTCGGTGGTCATGATGCCCGTGGCGGCTTCAGCCCAGTTGTTTTCCGACAGGTTGTCCAGGGCAGCCTGCAGGGCGCCTTCGATCTTCTCGACCGGCAGCGGCTCGCCGATTACGCCAGTGGAGAACGGCAGTACCGACTCGGCCGGCACGCCGGTCAGCTCGGCGAGTTTGGCGCAGGTGCGCTCGGCAGCGGCCAGGCCCGGTGCACCGGTACCGGCGTTGGCGTTGCCGGTGTTGGTCAGCAGGTAACGCACAGTGCCCTGAACACGCTGCTTGGAGAGGATCACCGGTGCTGCGCAGAAGGCGTTGAGGGTGAACACGCCAGCAACGCTGGAGCCTTCGGCACAGCGCATGACCACCACATCCTTGCGCCCAGGGCGCTTGATGCCGGCAGAAGCGATGCCGAGTTCAAAACCCGGAACCGGGTGCAGGGTGGGCAAAGGACCAAGACCAACAGCCATTAGAGCGCTCCTAGAAAAACGGTGAAATGATGATGGAAGAGCGGGGCCGCTTCGCGACCCATTCGCGGCACAAGGCCGCTCCCACAGGGCAAGCGCAGCCTTCTGAGCCGGTGCGGTCCCTGTGGGAGCGGCCTTGTGCCGCGAATGGGCCGCACAGCGGCCCCGTTTGTCACGTTACTGCGACTGGCTCAGATCACTCGATCTGCCCGTGGCAATGCTTGAACTTCTTGCCCGAACCGCACCAGCATGGCTCGTTGCGGCCCAGCTTCTGGTCGTTGCGCACCGGCGCTGCGGCCACGGCCACTTCGGCGCCCTCCTCGTTCAGCGCTTCGCTTTCAAGGCCTGGCGCGGCAGCATGCTGGAACTGCATGCGGCTGGCCAGCTCTTCGGCCTCGCGGCGCAGGCGGGCTTCCTCTTCGATCGGGTCTTCGCGGCGCACCTGAACGTGCGACAGCACGCGGATGGTGTCGCGCTTGATCGACTCGAGCAGCTCCTGGAACAAGGTGAACGACTCGCGCTTGTACTCCTGCTTCGGGTTCTTCTGCGCATAACCGCGCAGGTGAATACCGTGGCGCAGGTGGTCCATGGTCGACAGGTGGTCTTTCCACAGGTCGTCCAGCACGCGCAGCAGAATCTGCTTCTCGAAGGTGCGCAGGGCGTCGATGCCGGCCTGGTCTTCCTTCTCGGTGTAGGCGCTGGTGATCTCGCTCAGCAGCTTCTCGCGCAGGGTCTCTTCGTAGAGGTGGTCGTCCTCGTCGAGCCATTGCTGGATCGGCAGCTTCATGGCGAAATCGCTCGACAGCGAGGCTTCCAGGCCGGCCACGTCCCACTGCTCGGGCAGCGATTGCGGCGGAATGTGCTGGCTGATGGTAGCGTCCAGCACTTCCTTGCGGAACTCGGCAATGGTGTCGCCAATGTTCTCGGCCGCCAGCAGGCTGTTGCGCATGTGGTAGATCACCTTGCGCTGCTCGTTGGCCACGTCATCGTATTCGAGCAACTGCTTGCGGATGTCGAAGTTGCGCCCTTCGACCTTGCGCTGGGCTTTTTCGATGGCGTTGGTGACCATGCGATGCTCGATCGCCTCGCCAGACTGCATGCCGAGTGCCTTCATGAAGTTCTTCACCCGGTCAGAGGCGAAGATGCGCATCAGGCTGTCTTCGAGCGACAGGTAGAAGCGGCTGGAGCCCGGGTCACCCTGACGGCCGGAACGACCACGCAGCTGGTTGTCGATACGGCGCGATTCGTGACGCTCGGAAGCGATCACGTGCAGGCCACCCGACTCGATCACCTGCTGGTGACGCTTCTGCCAGTCGGCCTTGATCTGGGCGATCTGCTCAGGGGTCGGGTTGTCCAGGACGGCCACTTCGGCCTCCCAGTTACCGCCCAGCAGAATGTCGGTACCACGGCCGGCCATGTTGGTGGCGATGGTCAACGCGCCTGGCGCACCGGCCTGGGCGATGATCTCGGCTTCCTTCTCGTGGTACTTGGCGTTGAGGACCTTGTGCTCGATGCCTTCCTTCAGCAGAAGGTTGGACATGTGCTCGGAGGTCTCGATGGTGGCGGTACCCACCAGCACCGGACGGCCCTGGGTCATGCTCTCTTTGATGTCGGCAATGATCGCGGCGTATTTCTCGTCGGCGGTCAGGTACACCAGGTCGTTGAAGTCCTTACGCGCCAGCGGCTTGTTCGGCGGGATCACCATCACGTTCAGGCCGTAGATCGACTGGAACTCGAACGCTTCGGTGTCGGCGGTACCGGTCATGCCGGACAGCTTGGTGTAAAGACGGAAGTAGTTCTGGAAGGTGGTCGACGCCAGGGTCTGGCTCTCGGCCTGAATGTTCAGGTTCTCTTTGGCCTCGATGGCCTGGTGCAGGCCTTCGGACAGGCGACGGCCAGGCATGGTACGGCCGGTGTGCTCGTCGATCAGCAGGACTTGGCCGTCCTGGACGATGTACTCGACGTTGCGGTGGAACAGTTTGTGCGCGCGCAGGCCGGCGTAGACGTGGGTCAGCAGGCCCAGGTTGTGCGCCGAGTAGAGGCTCTCGCCTTCGGCCAGCAGGCCAGCCTGGGTGAGCATCTCTTCGATGAACTGGTGACCGGCTTCGTTGAGTTCGACCTGGCGGCTCTTCTCATCGATGGTGAAGTGGCCTTCCTGGGTGACCTGGCCTTCGACTTCTTCGATGTGCTGGGTCAGGCGCGGGATCAGGCGGTTGATCTCGATGTACAGCTTGGAGCTGTCCTCGGCCTGGCCAGAGATGATCAGCGGGGTACGGGCTTCGTCGATGAGGATCGAGTCGACTTCGTCGATCACCGAGAAGTTGAGTTCACGCTGGAACTTCTCTTCCTGGCTGAACGCCATGTTGTCGCGCAGGTAGTCGAAACCGAATTCGTTGTTGGTGCCGTAGGTGATGTCGGAGGCGTAGGCAGCGCGCTTTTCTTCCGGCGGCTGGAAGGCCGAGACGATGCCCACGGAGAGGCCGAGGAACTCGTACAGCGGGCGCATCCAGTTGGCGTCACGGCGGGCCAGGTAGTCGTTGACGGTGACCACGTGCACGCCTTTGCCGGACAATGCGTTGAGGTAGACGGCCAGGGTACCGACCAAGGTCTTGCCTTCACCGGTGCGCATTTCTGCGATCATGCCCTCGTGCAGGGTCATGCCGCCGATCAGCTGCACGTCGAAGTGGCGCATGCCCATGACGCGCTTGCCGGCCTCACGGGCGACGGCGAAGGCTTCGGGCAGCAATTGGTCCAGTGTCTCGCCTTTGGCCAAGCGCTCCTTGAACTCTGCGGTCTTGCCCCGCAGTTGCTCATCGGAGAGGGCCACCATCTTCTCTTCGAAGGCATTGACGATAGTCACCGTCTTGAGCATGCGTTTGACTTCACGCTCATTCTTGCTTCCAAAAAGTTTCTTTAACAAAGGCGCAAACATATCGGCAGGATCTTCCACACGTAGGGATGGAGGGCGGCCCCATGAGTCGCCCGTGCAGCCCTGAGGCCGCATGCGAACGAGCATTCTACCCGGAAACGATGGTGAGGAAAGTGGTGGATTTCCACGATGCTGATACAGCGTTTTGGCAGGGGCGTTTCTTAGATAGGGTCATTTTCCCTGAGTTCAAGGCTCAGCAAGATGAAACGTATCGAGAATGAGTCTTACCTTGTGTGGTCTGTACCGGCGAAGAGGCCGGCACAGGCAACAGAGGTGTTAAACTGCCGCTCTTGTAACCTCCTGCGACCACCATGGCCTACAAACCCTCCCCTGCCCAGCTACCGTCCGCCCTGCTGCGCCAGGTGCGCCCGCTGCGCCTGCTGCTGAACCAGGCCGAACGCCTGGAACACCTGCAGCGCTTGCTGGAAAGCCAACTGCAACCGGCTGCCCGCGAACACTGCCACGTGGCATCGTGGCGTGATGGCGTATTGTTGCTGGTGGTTACCGACGGCCATTGGGCTACTCGCTTGCGCTATCAGCAAAAGCGCCTCATGCGCGAATTGCAGGCCATGGAAGCGTTCGGCAACCTGCGGCGCATCTTGTACAAGGTGCAACCGCCATTGGTGCCTGCCAAGCGTGGCGGGCATGCTGCGGCGCTGTCGAGCAATGCCGCCGAAAGCCTTCGCGATACCGCCGAGGGGATTGCCGACCCGAAATTGCGCGCTGCCCTGGAACGCCTTGCCAGCCACGCCCGGGATAAAGGCTGAAATAAAAAAGGCCACCCGAAGGTGGCCTTAATGAACTAGAGAGTGTTCGAACTTACACGGCCGCAACAGGGCGCATGTACGAGATCGGTGCCGTGCTGGCATCTTCGAAAGTGACCACTTCCCAGGCATCGGTTTCAGCAATGAGCTTGCGCAACAGTTGGTTGTTCAGCGCGTGCCCGGACTTGTAGCCCTTGAACTCGCCGATCAGGCTGTTGCCCAGCAGGTAGAGGTCACCGATGGCGTCGAGAATCTTGTGCTTCACGAATTCGTCTTCATAGCGAAGGCCGTCTTCGTTCAACACGCCTGTCTCGTCTACCACGATGGCGTTTTCCACACTGCCGCCCAACGCAAGGTTATGCTTGCGCAGGTACTCGATGTCCCGCATGAAACCGAAGGTGCGGGCACGGCTGACTTCTTTCACGAACGACGTGCTGGAAAAATCGACACTGGCGCTCTGGGTCCGGCCGCTGACGACCGGGTGATCGAAGTCGATCTCGAAGCTCACCTTGAACCCGTCGAAAGGCAGGAAGGTAGCGCGCTTGTCGCCCTCCTCCACTGTCACTTCGCGCAGGATGCGGATGAACTTCTTGGCTGCGTCCTGTTCTTCCAGGCCGGCAGACTGAATCAGGAATACAAAGGGTCCGGCGCTGCCATCCATGATCGGCACTTCCGAGGCGGAGAGCTCGACGTAGGCGTTATCGATGCCCAGGCCCGCCATGGCGGAGAGCAGGTGCTCGACCGTATCGACCTTGACGTCACCGTTGACCAACGTCGTCGACATGGTTGTCTCGCCAACGTTGGCCGCACGCGCTGCGATTTCGACCACAGGGTCGAGATCAGCGCGGCGGAAGACGATGCCGGTGTCAACAGGTGCAGGCTTGAGGGTCAGGTATACCTTCTCCCCGGAGTGCAGACCGACACCTGTGGCACGGATGGTATTCTTCAGGGTGCGTTGTTTAATCATGGCATTGGCCGCTTCAGCGCAAATTGCGAACAGGTATCAACAAAGGCTGGGGATGATAACAGACCCGACCTTTGCTGAATACCAATCACCTTTATACCCCTGATAAATTCCATTAATCAGCCTGACGACGCAGGAAAGCCGGGATATCAAGGTAGTCCAGGTCATCCTGAGGGTTGAGTTTAGCTGCCGCGGCGGCACCTGCATGGGCCTGGTTGCGCATTACAGTCGGGCGCTCCAGGTCACGGTAGTTGACCGCTGGCTGCTCCTGGCGAACCGGTGCCGGGTTGGAAGCCTCGTACGCCTGTTGAGCGGTCTGCAGGGTGTTGTCCACCACTTTGACCGGCTTCTCGATGCGTGCGCCCAGGCCAGTGGCGACCACGGTGACGTGCAGCTCATCGCGCATGTCTGGGTCGATCACGGTGCCGACCTTGACCATCGCGTGGTCAGAGGCGAAGGCTTCGATGATGCTACCTACGTCGGAGTACTCACCCAGCGACAGGTCAGGGCCGGCGGTGATATTCACCAGGATGCCGCGGGCGCCCTGCAGGTTGACGTCTTCGAGCAACGGGTTGCGGATCGCCGCCTCGGTGGCTTCACGCGCACGGTTCGGGCCGCTGGCGCAGCCAGTACCCATCATCGCCATGCCCATCTCACCCATCACGGTACGCACGTCGGCGAAGTCGACGTTGATCATGCCAGGGCGCTTGATGATGTCGGAGATCCCGCGCACGGCACCGGCGAGCACGTCGTCAGCCTTGGCAAAGGCGGACAGCAGGCTGGCATCCTTGCCCAGGATGGTCAGCAGCTTCTCGTTGGGGATGGTGATCAGCGAGTCGACGCTCTCGGCCAGCATGCGGATGCCTTCATCGGCGATCTGCATACGTTTGCGGCCTTCGAACGGGAACGGACGGGTCACCACGGCGACGGTGAGGATGCCCATTTCCTTCGCCACTTCGGCGATGATCGGGGCTGCACCGGTACCGGTACCGCCACCCATGCCGGTGGTGATGAACACCATGTTGGTGCCCTGCAGCACCTCGGCGATGCGCTCACGGTCTTCCAGCGCGGCCTGACGGCCGACTTCTGGATTGGCACCTGCACCCAGGCCTTTGGTCACGCCAGTGCCCAATTGCAGGATGGTACGCGCGCCGATGTTTTTCAGCGCCTGAGCATCGGTGTTGGCGCAGATGAATTCCACGCCTTCTATGCTGCTTTTGACCATGTGGTTGACGGCGTTGCCGCCACCACCGCCAACGCCGATCACTTTAATGACCGGACTTTGCGGGACGTTGTCTACGAGCTCGAACATTTTCCCTCTCCTTACAGTTCTCTAGTTGTTGCGCCTACCACTACTGCTTTGAAACTTAGAAATTGCCCTGGACCCACCGCTTGAAGCGCTCAAGCACTGGGGCCTTCGGTTCATCGCCATAGCTGTTGCTGCTGCTGTTGCTGTTACCGGTCAGGACCATGTCCTCGGACTGCTTCAGCAGGCCGTAGGTGAGCAGGCCCACGCCGGTGGAATAGATCGGGTTGCGCACCACGTCGCTCAGCCCCCGAACGCTGTGCGGTACGCCCAGGCGTACCGGCATGTGGAAGATTTCCTCGGCCAGTTCAACGGCGCCTTCCATCTTCGCGGTGCCGCCGGTCAGGACGATGCCGGCCGGCACCAGGTCCTCGTAGCCACTACGGCGCAGTTCGGCCTGGATCAGGGTGAACAGCTCGTCGTAACGCGGCTCCACCACCTCGGCCAGGGCCTGGCGCGACAGCTCGCGCGGTGGGCGATCACCCACGCTCGGCACCTTGATGGTTTCGCCGGCGCCGGCCAGCTTGGCCAGTGCACAGGCGTAGCGGATCTTGATTTCTTCGGCGTACTGGGTCGGAGTGCGCAGGGCCATGGCGATGTCGTTGGTCACCTGGTCGCCGGCAATCGGGATGACCGCGGTGTGGCGGATCGCACCTTCAGTGAAGATGGCGATGTCGGTGGTACCGCCACCGATGTCCACCAGGCACACGCCGAGCTCTTTTTCGTCGTCGGTCAGCACCGAGTAGGCCGAAGCCAGCTGCTCAAGGATGATGTCGTCGATTTCCAGGCCGCAGCGGCGTACGCACTTCTCGATGTTCTGCGCCGCGTTGACCGCACAGGTGACCACGTGGACCTTGGCTTCCAGACGCACGCCGGACATGCCCAGCGGCTCGCGCACGCCTTCCTGGTTGTCGATCACGTAGTCCTGCGGCAGGGTGTGCAGAACACGCTGATCGGCCGGGATGGCCACGGCCTGGGCGGCGTCGAGCACGCGCTCAAGGTCGGCAACGCTGACCTCACGGTCGCGAATGGCGACAATGCCGTGGGAGTTCAGGCTGCGGATATGGTTGCCGGCCACGCCGACGAACGCCGAGTGGATCCGGCAGCCCGCCATCAGCTGCGCTTCTTCCACCGCGCGCTGGATCGACTGCACGGTCGACTCGATGTTCACCACCACGCCCTTCTTCAGGCCGCGGGACGGATGGGTACCGATCCCGACGATCT
This sequence comes from Pseudomonas sp. ITEM 17296, assembly GCF_028895205.1. Lineage (NCBI taxonomy): Bacteria > Pseudomonadati > Pseudomonadota > Gammaproteobacteria > Pseudomonadales > Pseudomonadaceae > Pseudomonas > Pseudomonas sp. ITEM 17296. The sequence goes on from NZ_WJRS01000024.1 coordinate 41,726, forward strand.
CCAGGGTGCCGTCTTCGCCCACTTCGCCGACCAGCGCCACCACCTTGGAGGTGCCAATGTCCAGCCCGACGATCATTTTGCCGCTATGCGCGTTTGCCATGGTCCTGCCTCTCTCTAATTCTTCGCAACGGCGGGTTGGGCCGTCGTCGGTGCAATCGGTTCCCGCCAACCAACGGCAAGTCCGTTGGCGTATCGCAGATCGATGCGGGCGATGTTGGTGATCTGCTCTTTAAGCGTCTTGTCGTAAATGGCAATGAAACGGCGCATCTTCTCCACCAGATGGTCGCGCCCCAACAGCAGTTCGATGCCTGGCCCGGTGCTGCCCGCACCGGTGGTCAGGAACCAGCTGCCTCGCTCGCGCAGCTCCAGGCGAGCGATGGAAAAGCCCATGGGGCGCAGCATCTGGCTCAATACCTGATACTGCTGCATGACTTGTTGCTGAGCACGCTGCGGCCCGAACAGCTGCGGCAGGTGCTCATAGTTGGCCAGCTCACGCGGGGTAAAGGCCTGGCCCTGGTTATTGAGCAAGGCTTCGTCACCCCAGCGTGCCACTGGCAGCTGTTCTTCCAGGCGGATCACCACCTCGTCCGGCCACACGCGCCGCACCTCGGCGTGAGCGATCCACGGCATCTGCTCGAGCTCTGCGCGCATCGCCGGCAGGTCGACACTGAAGAAGCTCGCCGCCATGAACGGGGCGATCCGCTGCTGCACCGCCTGCTGGCTGATGTAGCTGAGGTCGCCCTGCACCGCGATCTTGGTGATCGGCCGGTCGGCGTAGGGCATCAGGCGAATGGCGCCTTCATAGGCGCCGAAGCCTGCTGCCACCAGCAGCACCGGCCAGAGCAGGCGCTTGAGTCCACTGAAGTTGGCCTTGGGCAGGCGCGCCGACATGGGCTCTTTGGCCACCATTCGACTGGCACCGCGCGGCACCGGCTTGTTACGGCCGGTGGCGGGTTGCTGATGACGTAACATCGCGCCTTGCATGGCTGTTAACCTCGCGTCTCGACGCTGGCGGCCAGGATTGCCAGCACCAGTTGCTGGAAGTCCAAGCCGGCCGCGCGGGCCGCCATGGGCACCAGGCTATGATCAGTCATGCCGGGTGCGGTGTTGACTTCGAGCAGCCAGAACCGGCCCTGCTCGTCCTGCATCACATCCAACCGCCCCCAGCCTTCGATGCCGATGGCATCGCAGGCGCGCGCGGTCAGGTCGATGAGTTCCTGTTCCTTGACGCTGTCCAGGCCGCACGGGATGCGGTACTGGGTATCGTTGGCGATGTACTTGGCGTCGTAGTCGTAGAACACGTGCGGCGTACCCAGGGCGATCGGCGGCAGCACCTGGCCGCGCAGTACCGCGATGGTGAACTCCGGCCCGTGGATCCACTGCTCCACCAGTACCTGGGAATCGTATTTGGCGGCGTCCTGCCAGGCGGCGACCAGTTCCTGCTCGCTGTTCACCTTGGCCATGCCGATGCTAGAGCCTTCATGGGCGGGTTTGACGATAAGCGGGAAGCCCAGTTCCATACTGGCCTTCAAACAATCGCTTTCGCTGGCCAATACCGCGTGGCGCGGGGTCGGAATGCCCAGGCTCTGCCACACCTGCTTGGTGCGCAGTTTGTCCATGGCCAGGGCCGACGCGAGGATGCCGCTGCCGGTGTAAGGGATGCCCAGGCACTCGAGCAGGCCTTGCATGCTGCCGTCTTCACCGCCACGGCCGTGGAGGATGATGAAGGCGCGGTCGATCTTCTCGCTTTGCAGGCGGTCGAGCAGGTCGTCGCCCACATCGATGGCAACCACGTCGACACCGGCGCGGGTCAAGGCGTCGATCACGGCGGCGCCGGACTTGAGCGAGACTTCACGCTCGGCACTCTTGCCGCCGTACAGCACAGCGACGCGGCCGAACGCCTTGACGTCCAGGGTCGAGTGCAGCTTGTCGTAGGCGCTGGTCATTTCGACTTCTCCTGCTTGGCGCCAGCGAACAGCGGGCTTTTCATCAATTGCGGGGCCAGGCCACCAACATCACCGGCACCCTGGCACAGCAGGATGTCGCCGGCACGCAGCAGCGGCTGGACCAGGGGCGCAAGCTCGGCGCCACGTTCGATGTAGATCGGGTCGAGCTTGCCGCGCTGGCGGATGCTGTGGCACAGCTGACGGCTGTCCGCACCCGGAATCGGCTCTTCACCGGCCGGGTAGACTTCCATCAGCAGCAGCACGTTGGCGTCGCCCAGCACTTGTACGAAGTCGTCGTACAGGTCGCGGGTGCGGCTGTAACGGTGCGGCTGGTAGACAATCACCAGGCGGCGGCTTGGCCAGCCCCCGCGCACGGCCTTGATCACCGCAGCGACCTCAGTCGGGTGGTGGCCGTAGTCGTCGACCAGCATCACGCTGCCGCCGTCGACCGGCAGCTCGCCATAGACCTGGAAGCGTCGGCCGACGCCCTGGAAGCCGGACAGCCCCTGGACGATGGCCTCGTCGCTGATCCCTTCGTCAGAGGCGATGGCAATGGTTGCCAGGGCATTGAGCACGTTGTGGTTGCCGGGCATGTTCACCGACACCTCCAGCGGCTCGCAGTCGCGGCGCAGGACGGTGAAATGCGTCTGCATGCCCTGCTGGCGCACATTGATGGCGCGGATGTCGGCCTCTTCGCTGAAGCCGTAGGTGACCGTGGGGCGTTTGACCTGCGGCAGGATCTCGCGCACCACCGGGTCGTCCAGGCACATCACTGCCAACCCATAGAACGGCAGGTTGTGCAGGAACTCGACGAAGGTTTTCTTCAGTTTGTTGAAGTCACCCTCGTAGGTGGCCATGTGGTCGGCGTCGATGTTGGTGACCACGGCGACCATCGGTTGCAGGTGCAGGAAGCTGGCGTCGCTCTCGTCCGCTTCGGCGATCAGGTAGCGGCTGGTGCCCAGCTGGGCATTGGTGCCCGCTGCGGTCAGGCGCCCGCCGATGACGAACGTCGGGTCCAGGCCGCCAGCGGCGAACACCGAGGCCAGCAGGCTGGTGGTGGTGGTCTTGCCGTGCGTGCCGGCAACGGCCACGCCATGGCGGTAGCGCATCAGCTCGGCGAGCATCTCGGCGCGCGGCACCACCGGAATACGACGTTCCAGGGCAGTGGCGACTTCCGGGTTGGCCGGGTTGATGGCGCTGGACACGACCAGTACGTCGGCGTTGGCAGCGTTTTCGGCACGGTGGCCAACGAAGATCTCTGCGCCGAACGACTCCAGCCGCTCGGTAACCGGCGAGGCCTTGAGGTCGGAACCGGACACTTCATAGCCCAGGTTCAGCAGCACTTCGGCGATGCCGCACATGCCCACGCCGCCGATACCGACGAAGTGGATGCGACGGATGCGGCCCATTTTTGGCTGCGGCATGGCTTTCTGGCTTTCAACCATGGGCCACCTCCAGGCAGATGTCGACCACGGTGCTGGTTGCGGCAGGTTTGGCCAGGCGCCGTGCGGTGCCAGCCATGGTGTTGAGTTTCTCGGGTTGCATCAGCACCTCGTTCAGGCGTTCAGCGAGCTGCGCTGCGCCAGTTGTCGCTTGTGGCATCAGGAAGGCAGCGCCTTCCCGAGCCAGATAGTGGGCGTTGTGGGTCTGGTGATCGTCGATCGCATGGGGCAACGGCACCAGCATCGAAGGCAGGCCCGCCGCCGCGAGTTCGCTGACGGTCAGGGCACCGGCCCGGCACACCACGATGTCGGCCCAGCCATAGGCTTGGGCCATGTCCTTGATGAAAGGCTCTACCTGAGCCTCGACGCCCGCCTCGTGATAACGCTCGGCGGTGATCGGCGCGTGCTGCTTGCCAGCCTGGTGGAACACCTCTGGCCGCAGTGTTGCAGGCACTTCAGACAGGGCCTTAGGCAACAATTTGTTCAATGGTTCCGCACCCAGGCTGCCCCCGAGCACAAGCAGGCGTGCACGGCGTTCGGCCAAGGGTGCGCGTTGCGCGTCCATGAACAGCTCCGGGCGCACCGGGTTGCCGGTGGTGCGGCGTTTGCCGCTGGCCGCGAAGGTGTTTGGGAAAGCTTCGCAGACGCGTGCCGAGAGTGGCACCAGCAACCGATTGGCGGTACCCGCGCGCGCATTCTGTTCGTGAATGACCAGCGGCACACCGCACAGCCGCGCGGCCACACCGCCCGGCCCGGTCACGTAGCCGCCGAAGCCCAGCACGCACACAGGCTTGAGCTGACGAATGATGCGCCGTGCCTGCAGTACCGCCTTGACCAGGGTGAACGGCGCCTTGAGCAGCGACAGCTTGCCCTTGCCGCGCAGGCCGCTGACCTGGATGAGGTGCAACGGCAGACCGGCCTGGGGCACCAGTTCGTTCTCGATGCCTTTCGGCGTGCCCAGCCAGTGCACGCTGTAACCCCGTGCCTGGAATTCACGGGCGCAGGCCAGGGCCGGGAACACGTGGCCCCCGGTACCACCTGCCATGATCAGTACGTTCTTGCCGTCAGCGGCCATGACTGGTCTCCTCGGCAAAATCGCTTTCATTGAATTCGTGTTCCTCGCTGCCCAGGTGCGTGCGGCTCTCCCACTCGATGCGCAGCAGCAAGCCCACGCAGGCGCAACAGATTACCAGCGAGCTGCCCCCGTAACTGAGGAACGGCAAGGTCAGGCCCTTGGTCGGCAGCAGGCCGACGTTCACGCCGATATTGATCAGGAACTGGCCGATCCACAGGAAGGCCAGGCCGAATGCCATGTAGGCAGCGAAGAACTGCTTGGCCTTTTCGGCCCACAGGCCGATGTACAAGGCGCGCACGGTGACGAAAACGAACAGCGCGATGGTGACCAGCGAGCCGACCACGCCAAGCTCTTCAGCCAGCACCGAGAACACGAAGTCGGTGTGCGCCTCGGGCAGGTAGAACTGCTTCTGTACGCTGTTGCCCAGGCCAACGCCCAGCCACTCACCGCGGCCGAAAGCGATCAAGGCCTGGGTCAACTGGTAGCCCGAGCCGAACTGGTCGGACCAGGGGTCGGTAAAGGTGATCAAACGTGCCATCCGGTACGGCTGGGCCTGCACCAGGACAAACACCGCGACCACCGCCAGCACCACCATCAAACTGAAGCGGAACAACCCCACCCCGCCGAGGAACAACATGGCCGCCGCAGCGCCCATCATCACCACGGTGGCACCGAAGTCCGGCTCCATCAGCAGCAGGCCAGCCATCGGCAGCAGCACGATGAACGGTTTGAAGAAGCCCATCCAGCTCTCACGCACCTCGGTCTGCCGGCGCACCAGGTAGCCGGCCAGGTAGATGACCACGAAGACCTTGGCGATCTCCGACGGCTGCACGTTGAAGAAGCTGAAACCGATCCAGCGCATGGAACCGTTCACTTCCCGTCCGATACCCGGCACCAGCACCAGCACCAGCAGGCCGAAAGCGCCCAGCAGCATCATGAAGCCCATGCGCTGCCAGGTGGCAATCGGCACCAGCATGGTGGCGCCGCAGGCGACCAGGCCGATGACCACGTACACCAGGTGACGGAACATGTGGTAAAGCGGGTTGCCCGACTGCACCGCGGCCACTTCCGAGGACGCCGAGGTGATCATCACCAGGCCCAGGCCCAGCAATGCCAGGCAGCCGGCAAGCATGGCGAAGTCGAGGTCGATGCCACGGCCACTGATCAGCGGCGACGGGTACGGCTTGAAGATGCCGAAGATCATGCCAGCCCTCCCGCCGCTTGGGCGAACAGGCGCCCGCGTTCTTCAAAGTTCTTGAACATGTCGAGGCTGGCGCAGGCCGGCGACAACAGCACGGCATCACCCGGCTGAGCCAGGGCGGCGCACTGCTCGACGGCGTCTTCCAGGGTCTTGACCCGCACGTGCGGTACACCTTCGCCCAACGCTTCGGCGAGGCGCTCGGCATCACGGCCCAACAGCACCACCGCACGGCAGAAGCGCGCCACTGGCTCACGCAACGCGGCAAAGTCGGCACCTTTGCCGTCACCGCCGGCGATCAACACCAGCTTGCCGGCGATATCCGCGCCCAGGCCTTCGATGGCCGCCAGCGCAGCACCGACGTTGGTGGCCTTGGAGTCGTCGTACCAATTGACACCGTTGCGCTCGCGCACCCACTGGCAACGATGGGCCAGGCCGCCAAACTCGCGCAGGGCGTCGAGCATCGGTGCAAACGGCAAGCCTGCGGCATGGCCGAGGGCCAGGGCTGCGAGGGCGTTGCTGTGGTTGTGCGAACCGCGAATTTTCAGTTCGCGCACGGGCATCAGGTTCTGGAATTCGAACGCCAGGTACTTCTCGCCGTCGACCTCACGCAGGCCGAAGGCCTTGAAGTCCGGTTGGTTCAGGCCAAAGCTCCAGCACGGCCGGCCTTCGACCGGCAATGGCCGGCTCAGCGCGTCCTGGCGGTTCACCACCACCTGATGAGCGCCCCGGAAGATGCGGTGCTTGGCCAGGTGATAAGCCGGCAGGCCGCTGTAGCGGTCCATGTGGTCTTCGCTGATGTTCAGCACGGTGGCGACTTCGGCGTTGAGCTGGTCTGTGGTTTCCAGCTGGAAGCTGGACAGCTCCAGCACATACAGTTCCACCTCATCGCTCAGCAGGTCCAGGGCTGGCGTGCCGAGGTTACCGCCCACGGCCACGCGCTTGCCCGCCTTGGCGGCCATTTCACCGACCAGGGTGGTCACGGTGCTTTTTGCGTTGGAGCCGCTGATGGCGATGATTGGCGCTTTGGCATGGCGGGCGAACAGCTCGATGTCGCCCGACAGGGCCACACCCCGTGCCGCAGCCTGTTGCAGCGCCGGGGTGGACAAGGCCAGGCCCGGGCTCACGTACAGTTCGTTGGCGCGGCACAGGAAGTCCACGTCCAGCTCGCCACAGCGCACTTCCACCTGCGGGTAATCACGGCGCAGGGTGTCCAGTTCCGGCGGTTGCTCGCGGGTGTCGGCGACCGCAAAGGCAATGCCCCGGCTCGCCAGGAAGCGAACCAGGGACATGCCGCTCTTGCCGAGGCCGACAACGATGCGGAATTGGTCGGAAGCGATCAGTGACACGCTCATCTACCTCAGTTTCAGGGTTGCAAGGCCGACCAGCACCAGAATCACGGTGATGATCCAGAAACGGACGATCACCCGTGGCTCAGGCCAGCCCTTGAGTTCAAAGTGGTGGTGGATCGGCGCCATGCGGAACACACGCTTACCGGTCAACTTGAAGGAGGCGACCTGGATCACCACCGACAGGGTCTCCACCACGAAGATGCCGCCCATGATGAACAGGACGATTTCCTGGCGAACGATCACCGCGATGGTGCCCAGCGCGGCGCCCAGCGCCAGCGCGCCAACGTCACCCATGAAGACTTGCGCCGGGTAAGTGTTGAACCACAGGAAGCCCAGGCCGGCGCCGATCAATGCGCCGCAGAACACGATCAGTTCCCCCGAACCCGGCACATACGGGATCAGCAGGTACTCAGCGAATTTCACGTTACCCGACAGGTAGCAGAAGATGCCCAATGCACCGCCCACCATGACCGTTGGCATGATGGCCAGGCCGTCGAGGCCATCGGTGAGGTTGACCGCGTTGCTGGAGCCGACGATGACGAAGTAGGTCAGTACGATGAAGCCAACGCCCAGCGGGATGGTGACATCCTTGATGAACGGCAGTATCAGTGTGGTTTCGACGCTGGTCGGGGCGGTCTTGTAAAGGAAGACCGCAGCAGCCAGGCCAAACACCGACTGCCAGAAGTACTTCCAGCGGCTTGGCAAGCCACGGGAGTTCTTTTCGATCACCTTGCGGTAGTCGTCGACCCAGCCGATGGCGCCAAACGCCAGGGTGACGATCAGCACGACCCACACGTAGCGGTTGGACAGGTCAGCCCACAGCAGGGTGCTGACGGCGATAGCGGAAAGGATCAGCGCGCCGCCCATGGTGGGGGTGCCGGATTTGGACAAGTGCGATTGCGGGCCGTCGTTACGGACAGCCTGACCGATCTGGCGGATCTGCAGGGTACGGATCATCCAAGGGCCCAGCCACAGCGCCAGTGACAACGCGGTCAGTACACCCAGGATCCCGCGCAGGGACAGGTACTGGAAGACCGCGAAGCCTTTATGGAACTGTTGCAGATACTCAGCCAACAGCAGCAGCATTAATGTTTCTCCCCGCTTGAACCACACAAAGCCGCCACGACGTTTTCCATCGCAGCGCTACGCGAGCCCTTGATCAAGATTGTGGTGTCGCTGGCATTTTCGGCGCTAACCGCGTCGATCAGCTCAGCTTGAGTAGCGAAATGACGGCCATTGGCGCCGAACGCCTTGACCGCATGTGTCATGTTGGTACCCACTGCGTACAGGGCGTCGACCTTGCCACGCGCGTAGTCACCCACCTGACGGTGGCCTTCTTCCGCCCATTGGCCCAATTCGCCGATATCCCCGAGCACCAGGACGGTGCGGCCGGAAAAGCCGGCGAGTATATCAATGGCCGCGCACATGGAGGTGGGATTTGCGTTGTAACTGTCGTCGATCACGCGCACACCGTTCGGCGCGATCTGCGCCACGGTGCGGCCCTTGACCGGTTGCACGGCGTTCAGCCCGGCGGCGATGCCGCTCAGGCTCAGACCGACGGCATGGGCAGCGGCGGCGGCGGCCAGCGCGTTGCTGACGTTGTGCTCGCCCAGCACGTTGAGTTGCACGTCTACGGTTTCACCGGCGCCATGCAGCTTGAACGACGGGCAACCACGCGCATCACGACCAATGTCGGTGGCATGGAAATCGGCGCTAACGTTAGTGCGGGCGAAGCTGATGACCGTGTGCGCCCCTGCACGTGCCTTCCAGATGCCAAAGGCCTTGTCGTCCAGGTTGAGGATGGCCGTGCCGCCCTCGCCCAGGCCTTCGAGGATCTCGCCCTTGGCTTCGACGATTTTCTCAGGGCCGCCGAACTCACCCACGTGGGCGGTGCCGGCGTTATTGATGATGACCACCTGGGGCTGGGTCAGGCCGACGGTGTAGCGGATCTCACCGATGCGCGAAGCGCCGAGTTCGATCACCGCCGCGCTGTGCTCCGGGGCGATTTCCAGCAGGGTCAGCGGGGCACCGAGGTCGTTGTTCAGGTTGCCGCGGGTGGCATGCACCAGGCCCCGGGTGCGCAGGATGCTGGCCAGCATTTCCTTGACCGTGGTCTTGCCGCTGGAGCCGGTGATGGCTACGACAGGCTTGTCGAACGCAGCGCGGTTCAGCGCCCCGAGCTGGCCCAGGGCCAGACGGCAGTCGGCGACCAGCAACTGCGGCAGGTCGACATCGGCAACTTCGCGCTCGACCAGCGCGGCAACGGCGCCCTTGGCTTTTACATCGGCCAGGTAATCATGGCCATCGAAGCGTGGCCCCGTCAGCGCGACGAACAACTGCCCGGCAGTGACGCTGCGGCTGTCGATGCTGACGCCGTTAAAGCTGGCGTCGGCGTTGACCAGGCGAGCACTCAGTGCTGTAGTCAGCTGGCTGAGTGTCATGGCTTTAAGCATGTGGAGCCTCCCAGGCTGCAAGTGCCTTCTCGGCTTCGACCAGATCGGAGAAATCGTGGCGCTCGCCGTGAATCTCCTGGTAATCCTCGTGCCCCTTGCCGGCAAGGACGATAACGTCATCGGCTGCGGCAGTGGCGATCAGGTGGGCGATGGCTTCGCCGCGGCCAGCGACGAACTCGACGCTGTCTGGCTTGGCAAAACCAGGGCGGATATCGTCGAAGATCCGCAGTGGGTCTTCACTGCGCGGGTTGTCATCGGTAACCAGCACGCGGTCAGCCAGGCGCTCGGCCACACCGGCCATCAGCGGGCGCTTGCCACGGTCACGGTCGCCACCGCAGCCGAACAGGCACAGCAGCTTGCCGTGCGCATGTGGGCGCAGGGCCTCGAGTACTTTTTCCAGGGCATCCGGGGTGTGGGCGTAATCAACCACCACCAGCGGTTTGTCGCCGCCACCCAAGCGCTGCATGCGGCCAACCGGCCCTTGCAACTGCGGGGTGACCTTGAGAATTTCGTCCAGCGAGTAATCCAGGGCCAGCAGCGTGGCCACGGCCGCAAGCATGTTGCTCAGGTTGAAGCGGCCAAGCAGCTGGCTGCGCAAGGTACGCTCACCCTGGGCGGTCACGAGGATTGCGCGCACGCCATCGTCATCGAAGGTGGCTTCACGGCAATACAACGACGCTTCCGGGTTTTCCAGGCTGTAGCTGAGCAGCCGGGTCTCGATATGATCGGCACTCGGACGGCGGGCATACGCCAGCGCCAGGCGGCGGCCAAAATCGTCATCCAGGTTGACCACCTGGCAGCGCAGGCTGCGCCAGGCGAACAGCTTGGCCTTGGCGGCCTCATAGGCCTCCATGCTGCCGTGGTAATCCAGATGATCACGGGACAGGTTGGTCATGACCGCGATATCGAATTCCAGCGCGGCGACGCGCCCCTGCTCCAGGGCATGCGAGGACACCTCCATCGCTACAGCCTTGGCACCGCCCTTTTTCAGGTCGTAGAGCGTCGACTGCACCGCGATTGGGTCTGGCGTGGTCAGGCGGCCGCTCTGCAGCTCACCGTAGAAGCCGGTACCCAGGGTGCCGATCAGGCCGCAACGCTGGCCCAGCACGTCAAGCGCCTGCGCCACCAACTGAGTCACGCTGGTCTTGCCGTTGGTGCCGGTAACCCCGACCAGGTTCAACTGGCGGCTCGGTTCGCCATAGAAGCGACCGGCGATATCCGACAGCTGGGCGATCAGGCCCTTGACCGGAATCAGCGGCACGTCGGTGATCGGCAGCACGGTAGCGCCCTGCTCTTCGTAGGCAACGGCGGCAGCACGACGGGCCAAGGCATCGGCGATATGGTCGCGGCCATCGACCTTGGCACCCGGGACGGCCAGGAACAGGTCACCCGGACGCACGGCGCGGCTGTCCAGGGTCAGCTCGCGGATCAGCGGATCGCGGCTGGCGTGGGCGAAAAGCTTGCTCAATGGCATTGTCATCATCCACGCCCTCCCTTGGCGGCAGCTGCAGTGACTTGTGGTTGTGCGGTGGGTGGCGGCGGCAGGTTGTCTGGCGGCACGTTCATCAAACGCAGGGTGCCCGACATGACCTTGCTGAACACAGGCGCCGAAACCAGACCACCGAAGTAGCCGCCCTTGCTCGGTTCATCAATGACCACGACGATGGCGTAACGCGGATCGCTCATCGGGCCGAAGCCTGCGAACAGCGAGCGGTAGGCGTTTTCGGTGTAGCCCTTGGAACCAACGGTCGCCTTACGCGCCGTACCGGACTTGCCACCCACGTGATAGAACGGCACCTGCGCACGGAATACCCCGCGCGGCGCCTCGATCACCTGCTGCAGCATGCCTTGGACGGTTTCGGCGGTTTCTTTCGGAATCGCCTGAACAGCCTCGGGCGCCTTGTCCACCTTGAGGATCGACAGCGGCACCATCTTGCCGTCGTTGGCCAGCGCCGCGTAGGCATGCACCAGCTGCAAAGCAGTCACCGATACGCCATAGCCATAGGACAGGGTCGCGGTCTCGGCCTTGCGCCACTCACGGTGGTTAGGCAGGTTGCCCACCCGCTCGCCCGGGAAGCCCAGGCCGGTGTATTGCCCCAGGCCAACCTGGGACATGACCCGGTAGATGGCCTCGCCACCGATGTCGAAAGCGATCTTGCTCATGCCGACGTTGGAGGAGTTGATCAGGATGCCGGTCAGGTCGAGGATCGGGCCCTCGCTGCGGGAAACGTCCTTGATGGTGTAGCGGCCGATCTGCAGGCTGCCCGGGTAAACCTCGACCTTGTCGGTGGTTTTCCAGCGCCCGCTCTGCAGCGCCGCACTCATGGAGATCGGCTTGACGGTCGAACCTGGCTCGAACACGTCGATGATCGCCCGGTTACGCATCGCGGCAGGGAACATGCTGCGGCGGTTGTTCGGGTTGTAGGTCGGCTGGTTGACCATGGCCAGGACTTCACCGGTCTTGACGTCCATGATCACCAGGCTGCCGGCCTTGGCTTCCTGTTCGGCAATGGCGTTGCGCAGTTCACGGGTGGCCAGGTATTGCAGGCGCAGGTCTATCGACAACGCCAAGGTCTTACCGGCCTTGGCGTTTTTGGTGACCTGAATGTCCTTGATCAGCCGGCCGCGCCGGTCCTTGATCACCTGTCGCTTGCCCGGCACGCCGGCCAGCCATTCGTCGTAGGCCAGCTCTACCCCTTCACGCCCGTGGTCATCGAGGTCGGTAAAGCCGACCATGTGCGCGGTGACATCACCGGCCGGGTAGAAACGGCGGAACTCTTCCAGGCCATACACGCCCGGCACTTTCAGGTCGAGCACCTGCTGGCCCTGCTCCGGGGTCAACCCGCGGACCAGGTAGATGAATTCCTTGTTGGCCTGTTGGGTCAGGCGCTCGGTCAACTGCTGGGCGTTTTGCCCCAATGCAGCCGCCAACTGCGGCCAACGGTCCTTGGCGGCCTGCATTTCCTTGGGGTTGGCCCACAGGGTGGTGACCGGCGTACTGACCGCCAGCGGCTCGCCGTTGCGGTCGGTGATCAGGCCACGGTGCGCAGGAATCGGAATATGCCGCAGGCTGCGGGCATCACCCTGGCCCTTGAGGAAGTCACGGTCGACGACTTGCAGGTCGATGATGCGCCAGCAGATGGCACCCACCATCAGTGCCAGCAAACCGATCACTACCCGGAAGCGCCAGGGGTAGAGTGCGCCTTCGAGCTTCATCATGGCGCCACCATCCGCACTTCGTCAGCCGCAGGGACGCGCATTTTCAATTGCTCGGAAGCGAGGCTCTCGATACGGCTGTGGGCGGTCCAGGTGCTTTGCTCAAGGATCAAGCGCCCCCATTCGGCCTGGGCCTTGTCGCGCTCGCTCAATTCGCCGTACAGGGTATTGAGCAACTGACGGTTCCAGTGGGCGCTGTAGGACACGGCGATGGCCGAAACCAGGACACCGACGAACAGCAGAAGCATCAGGAAGCTTCCGCCTGGCAATGGCTTGGCAAACAGCCTGCTCACCGCAGCTTCTCCGCCACCCGCATCACGGCGCTGCGCGACCGCGGGTTGGCCTTGAGCTCAGCCTCGGACGCGAACTGCGCCTTGCCGATGAGCTTGATTTTCGGTTCGAAGACCTTGTGCTGTACCGGCAGGTTGCGCGGCAGGTTGTCTGCCTCGCCCTTGACCAGCTTGCGCATGAACAATTTGACGATGCGGTCTTCGAGCGAGTGGAAGCTGATGACCGCCAGGCGACCACCGATTTCCAGCGCATCGAGCGCGGCCTCAAGCCCAGCCTCAAGGTCACCCAACTCGTTGTTGACGTGGATGCGCAGGCCTTGGAAGGCGCGGGTGGCCGGGTTCTTGCCCTTTTCCCACGCCGGGTTGGCGACCTTGAGCACTTCGGCCAGGTCGGCAGTACGGGTGAAGGGCTGCTTTTCGCGGCGTTCCACGACGGCGCGCGCCATGCGCCCGGCAAAACGCTCCTCGCCGTACTCTTTGAATACGCGGGCAATTTCTTCCACGGATGCGGTAGCGATGAACTCGGCAGCGCTGATGCCCTGGTCAGGGTTCATGCGCATGTCCAGCGGGCCATCATTGAGGAAACTGAAGCCGCGCTCAGGATCATCCAGCTGCGGCGAGGAAACGCCCAGGTCAAGCAGGATACCGCTGACCTTGCCAGCCAGGCCGCGTTCGGCCACTTCCGCGCCCAACTCGGCAAAGCTGCGCTGCACAATGACAAAGCGGCCGTCTTCGGCCGCCAGCGCTTGCCCTGTGGCAATCGCCTGTGGATCTTTGTCGAAGCCCAGCAGCCGCCCTTGCGGCCCGAGCTTGCTGAGGATCAGACGGCTGTGTCCGCCACGGCCAAAGGTGCCGTCCAGATAGCAACCGTCGGCGCGCAGGGCCAATGCCTCGACAGCTTCGTCGAGCAGGACGGTAATGTGGTTGAAGCCGCTATCTATGGTCACAGGATCAGGTCACGCAATTCGTCGGGCATGGCGCCCGGTTGTTGAATAGCTGCAAGGTCGGCTGCCGAAACCGCGTTCCAGGCATCCTCATCCCACAGCTGGAATTTGTTCAGTTGCCCCACCAGCATCGCCTTCTTGTCGAGCTTGGCGTACTCACGCAGGCGGGGCGGTACCAGGAAACGCCCACTGCCATCGAGCTCCAGGTCAACCGCATTACCGATCAGCAAACGCTGCAGGCGGCGGTTTTCCTCACGCAACGACGGCAAGGCACGCAACTTGGCTTCTATCTGTTCCCACTCATCGAGGGGGTAGACACACAAGCAGGGGTCTACAGCATCGATGGTCACGATCAGCTGACCATTGCAACGCGAATCGAGCTCGTCGCGGTACCGGCTCGGCATGGCGAGACGGCCTTTGGCATCGAGGCTGACGGCGTTGGCTCCGCGGAACACGGCTGCGATTCCCCACAATGGTAGCTTTTTTGTGCCAGAAAACCCACTTCATCCCACTTTCTGCCACTTGCGCACACTATAGGAATCCGCCCGCTGCACCGTCAAGGCACGTTCATAAGGAAAAGCCTTACAGGACCGAGATTTAGCGCGATAAAGGAATGTGGAAAGAGTTCAGGCGGAAAAAAAACACGAGAAAAATCAAACCCACGCAAGCGTATGGAGTTCGAAGTTAAAGTGATTTATTAAGAGTAAGATTTTTTCGGTATTACCAGAGCGCGCCTGCTATCGATTCAAGCAGGGAGGGAGAGGTGGAGAGTCGATCTGTAAGCCGGGTTTTGTCGAGGACAGTCATTCCTCTACGACGGCCATCACTGGACGCCTCTAGCAACCTACCCGGTTCCGACGCGGGCCACGCCTAATGGAACCCTATTTGGTCTTGCTCCGAGTGGGGTTTACCTAGCCACGAACTGTTGCCAGTCGCGCGGTGCGCTCTTACCGCACCTTTTCACCCTTACCGGCACCGAAGTGCTTAGGCGGTTATTTTCTGTGGCACTTTCCGTAGGCTCACGCCTCCCAGGCATTACCTGGCACTCTGCCCTATGGAGCCCGGACTTTCCTCCCCCTGCCGTTTCGCAACAAAAGCTGCGGAACAAAAGCAGGCAGCGACTGTCCAATCGACTCTCCGCTGACAAGGTTAACGGCAGCCGCGCTCAAGAACAAGCGATACCGTAAACTATATCAAATTGCCACTACTGTGCTTTCTGCTTTTCCAAGGCAAGTTGATACAACAGGTTCTTACGTACGCCGGTAATTTCCGCCGCAAGTGCCGCCGCCCGTTTGAGCGGCAACTCCGCTAACAGCAAGTCCAGCACACGCTGCGCCTCGACACTGATGGCCTGCTCGCCCTCAGGCGCACTCCAGCCGCCCACCAATACAACGCACTCTCCGCGCTGCTGATTGCTATCGGCCGCGACAAAAGCACGCAACTCAGCCAAGGGCAGCCCTTTGAGGGTTTCGAAGGTTTTGGTCAGCTCGCGCGCCAACAGCGCCGGGCGCTCAGCACCGAACACTGCCTCCATGTCTTCGAGGCACTCGAGGATGCGGTGAGGGGCCTCATAGAAGATCAACGTACGTGGCTCTTCCTTCACCTGCTCCAGGCGTGCCCGGCGCCCCGCCGTCTTCGCCGGCAAAAAGCCTTCGAAGATGAAACGGTCGGAGGGCAGGCCCGCGGCAGAAAGCGCGGCGATCAGCGCGCACGCACCGGGCACCGGCACCACATTCACACCCGCCGCCCGCGCCTGGCGCACCAGGTGGTAGCCAGGGTCGGAAATCAACGGCGTACCGGCGTCGGACACCAGCGCCACGTTGTCGCCGGCCAACAGCTTGGTCAGGAAACGCCCACCTTCGTCACGCTCATTGTGCTCATGGCAGGCCGCCAGCGGCGTGTCGATACCGAAATGCTGCAGCAGGCGGATCGAGTGACGCGTGTCCTCGGCCGCGATCAGGGCGACATCCGCCAGCACCTTCAGCGCCCTGGCGCTCATGTCGTCGAGGTTGCCGATGGGCGTTGCGACCACATACAGCGTACCCACGGTGGATTTCGAAGCCCCTGCCACATCAGTCACTGCGCACACCTGTCTTTCGGATCAAAGGCGCCATTGTAGCCCGAGCGCCCGCAACAGGGCGCAAAGAACTTCGCAGGCGTTCACCGGCCAGCCGCCTATAGTGAAGGATCAGCATCAGCAACATCGCGCCCCGGCCAGTGCTTGGGTACAATTGCCGGCCAACTTGATCGAGTAACAGGACCTTTACATGATCGCTTGCCTGCGGCTGCTCTCAGCCCTCTGCCTCGCTACCCTGCTGGCAGCCTGCGCCAGCTCGCCCTCATCCAGCCTGGGCGAGCTGCCGCGCACTCCGGACGCCAGTATCGAGCAACTGCTCGAAAAGGCCGCCTCCAGCAAGTCCGCGGAAGACGCCGCCCTGCTGCGCCTGAGCGCCGCAGACCTTGCGTACAAGCAGAAGGACTACCCGCGCGCCGCACGCATTCTCGAGCAGGTCCCGATGGACACGCTCAAGCCCGCCCAGCAAGTGTTCGCCAGCACCCTTGGCGCCGAGCTGGCGATGAGCCGCAACCAGCCCAAAGCGGCGCTGAGCGCGCTGTCGCACCCCAGCCTGCAGCGCGTTGGCGAACTGCCGGTAGAACAGCAAGCACGCACCTACAGCGTCCACGCGGCCGCCCTTGAAGCCGATGGCCAGTCGCTGGCAGCGGCACAACAGCGCATCCTGCTCGCCCCGCTGCTCAGCGGCCAGGCCGCCAGCGCCAACAATGACGCCATCTGGGCATTGGTCGCCGCATTGCCGGCAGAGCAGTTGCAGCAGCCCGCCACCGACCCGGTCCTGGCCGGCTGGACCAGCCTGGCCCTGGCGGTGAAAACCGCCGGCACCCTGGAGCAACAGCAAGCCGCCATCGATGCCTGGCGCAAACAGCACCCGGACCACCCAGCCGCCCAGCAACTGCCGATGGCGCTGGTCAAGCTCAAGGAGCTGGCCAGCCAGCCATTGACCAAGATCGCTCTGCTGCTGCCCCAGGAAGGGCCTTTGGCGGGTGTCGCCCGCGCGCTGCGCGATGGCTTCATGGCCGCTCACTTCCAAGCCCAGCAGTCGGGCCAACCGGCGCCAGCCGTGCAGGTATTCGACAGCTCGCGCATCACCTCGCTGGACGACTTCTACCGCCAGGCCCAGGCCGCTGGTGTGCAACTTGTAGTCGGCCCACTGGAAAAGCCTCTGGTGAAGAAGCTCGCTGCTAATCAGCAGTTGCCAATCACCACACTGGCACTGAACTACGCAGACGCCGGCCAAACAGCCCCGCCGCAACTCTTCCAGTTCGGCCTCGCCGCTGAAGACGAAGCCCGTGAAGTCTCGCGCCGCGCCCGCGCCGACGGCAAGGTACGTGCCGTTGCCCTGGTGCCAAGCGGTGAATGGGGCGACCGCGTGCTCGCCGCTTTCCGCAAAGACTGGGAAAGCAACGGCGGCACCCTGCTCGCCGCCGAACGCATCGCCCAGCCGGTCGCCCTGGCCCAGCAAATTGCCGACCTGTTCCAACTGCGCCAAAGCGAAGGCCGCGCCAAGAGCCTGCAAAGCACGGTAGGCGGCAACATCGCCGCGCAGCCATCGCGCCGCCAGGACATCGACTTCATCTTCCTCGCCTCGACGCCGCAGCAGGCCCAGCAGATCAAGCCGACGCTGAACTTCCAGTACGCGGGCGACGTGCCAGTCTACGCCACCTCGAACCTGTACAGCGCCAGCGGTGACGTCAACCAGTACAACGACATGAACGGCATTCGCTTCTGCGAAACACCGTGGCTGCTCGACACCAGCAACAGCCTGCGCCAGCAAGTGGTCCAGCAATGGCCACAAGCAGCCGGCAGCCTCGGCCGCCTGTACGCCATGGGTGTGGATGCCTACAGCCTGGCACCCCGCCTGGGCCAGCTGAAAGCCCTGCCGGATAACCGCATCCAGGGCCTGTCCGGCAGCCTGAGCATGAACGCCAACCAGCGCATCGAACGTCAACTGCCGTGGGCCGAGTTCGCTGGTGGCCAGGTCAAGCGCCTGCCAGACACCGCCCGCTGATGCCCGACGCATCGCCTACCCAGGCCGGCCATGCAGCCGAAAACCAAGCCCTTGAGTACCTCCAAGGGCAAGGTTTGCAGCTGCTGACACGCAATTGGCGATGCAAAGGCGGTGAGCTTGATCTGGTCATGCTCGACGCCGATACAGTAGTATTCGTCGAAGTCCGCTACCGGCTGCACGCGAGCTTCGGTGGCGCCCTCGGCAGTATCGACGGGCGCAAGCAGAAACGGCTGGTGCTGGCTGCCAGCCTTTTCCTGCAGAAGGAGTGCCGCTGGGCCACACACCCCTGCCGCTTCGACGTTGTCGCCCTGCAGGGCAGCCACCACGCAGGCAGACCGCTTCAATGGCTGAAAAACGCCTTCGAATGCTGAACCCACTTCATATTTTTTGCTCTATGTTTCGCGGGCTGGTCGTTGATGCGCGCAGCAAAGGCCACCGCCCCACTTAAGGTCACCAGATGGACATGCAATCCCGAATTCGCCGGCTGTTCCAGGCCAGCATCGATACCAAGCAACAGGCAATGGACATCCTGGCACCGCACATCGAGCAGGCCAGCCTGGTCATGGTCAATGCGCTTCTCAACGAGGGCAAGATGCTCGCCTGCGGCAACGGCGGCTCGGCCGGCGATGCCCAGCACTTCTCGTCAGAGCTGCTCAACCGCTTCGAGCGCGAGCGCCCGAGCCTGCCGGCCATCGCATTGACAACCGACAGCTCGACGCTGACCTCGATTGCCAATGACTACAGCTACAACGAAGTCTTTTCCAAACAGATTCGCGCCCTGGGCCAGCCCGGCGATGTGTTGCTGGCGATTTCCACCAGCGGCAACTCGGCCAACGTGATTCAAGCGATCCAGGCCGCACATGATCGCGAAATGATTGTCGTAGCATTGACTGGACGTGACGGTGGCGGCATGGCTTCGCTGCTGCTGCCCGAGGACGTGGAAATCCGCGTGCCCTCGACAGTCACCGCGCGTATCCAGGAAGTCCACCTGCTGGCGATCCACTGCCTGTGCGACCTGATCGACAGCCAACTGTTCGGGAGTGAAGAATGACCCCTATGCGCCTCGGCCTGATGGCCCTGACCCTGTGCCTGAGCGTTACCGGCTGCAGCTCGGTGCTGACCTCCACCCGCAATTCGCCAATCGAGGACGATCGCGGCACGCGCACCATCGGCAGCAAGATCGATGACTCGCTGATCGAAACCAAGGCTGCGGTGAATATTTCCAAGGCCAGCCCAGACCTGGACAAGGGCTCGCACATCGTTGTCAGCAGCTACAACGGTATTGTCCTGCTCGCCGGCCAAACCCCGCGCGCCGACCTCAAGAGCCTGGCCGAGCAGACTGCAGGCCAAGTGCAGCGCGTGAAGAAGGTGCACAACGAACTGCAAGTGATGCAGCCGTCCTCCATCCTCGCGCGCAACAACGACGCCTGGCTGACCACCAAGATCAAGACCCAGATGCTGACCGACAACGCCGTGCCAAGCTCGCGCATCAAGGTGATTACCGAAAACGGTATCGTCTACCTGCTCGGCCTGGTGACCCAGCAAGAGGCCAACGCCGCCACCGGCGTGGTCCAGAGCGTGTCGGGCGTGCAGAAGATCGTCAAGCTGTTCGAGTACATCGACTGATTCATCGGCCTGTTCCGATCTCATCGCCGGCAAGCCGGCTCTCGCAGGGTTCGTGGTTTACCTGTGGGAGCCGGCTTGCCGGCGATGAGGCGCATACAGGCCACCACAAAGCTTTACCCTTCAGAAATTCAGGAAACACCGCATGAAGAAGCTCCTGCTGCCTGCCCTGCTGATTGGCACCTTCGCCACCCTGGCCGGCTGCTCCACCCCTAGCCTGATCACCCTGAACGACGGCCGCGAGTTCCAGGCCGTCGACGCGCCGCGCTACGAGAAGGCCACCGGCTTCTACGAGTTCCAGCAACTCGACGGCAAACGTACCCGCATCAACAAAGACCAGGTGCGCACCATCAGCGACCTGTAATCGAAGCTGCAAATAAAAAGGCGATCCGGTTGGATCGCCTTTTTTGTTACTTGACCACTTTGAGGCTCGGCCGGCCTGTCGGACGCGGCGGCTGGCCACCCCCTTCAGGTGGGCCGTCATCATCCGGCTCGACGTCGTCGTCTTCCAGCTCATCGCCTTCCAGCAACGACGGCTCCAGCTCGAAGACCATGCCCTGCCCGTTCTCACGGGCGTAGATACCGAGGATCGCACCAATCGGCACGAACAACGTGTGGGCGACGCCGCCGAAGCGGCCCTCGAAGCTCACCGCATCGTTATCCATGTGCAGGCTGCGCACGGCGCTCGGCGAGATATTCAGGACAATCTGACCATCACTGGCAAAACCTTGCGGCACCTGGACTGCCGGGAATTCGGCATTGACCAGCATATGGGGCGTGCAATCGTTGTCGACGATCCACTCGTACAGTGCTCGAACCAGATAGGGGCGACTGGAGTTCATCAACAGCTCCTTAAAGCTTGCGCATTTCACGTTCTACAGAGGACAGGCTCGCCATGAAAGGCTCGCGGGCGAACTGTCGCTCCATGTAATCCAGCAGCGGCTTGGCTTGCCGCGGCAATTCGATACCCATGACCGGCAAACGCCAGAGTATGGGCAATAGACAACAATCGACCAGGCTTTGCTCATCACTCATGAAGCAGGCGAACTCACCGAACAGCGGCGAGACACCGGTCAAGCTCTCACGCAGCGCCTTGCGCGCCTCGGCCCGGGCAGCGTCAGTGCTGCGCGCGTCGAGCACGGTGTCCGCCAGGGCACACCAGTCACGCTGGATGCGGTGCATGAGCAGGCGGCTGTTGCCACGCGCCACAGGGTACACCGGCATCAAGGGTGGATGCGGGTAACGCTCTTCGAGGTATTCCATCACCACGGTCGACTCATACAACGCCAGGTCGCGGTCGACCAAGGTCGGCACGCTCCCATAGGGGTTCACCTCAACCAGCTTGGGCGGCAGACGGCCAGGATCGACGTCGACGATCTGCACGCTGATGCCTTTTTCGGCAAGAACGAGGCGTACCCGATGAGAATAGTGATCAGCGGGATCGGAATAGCAGGCTAACCTGTTGGTTGCGCCCATGTAGCGCCTCCTCGCACGAGATGCTCGTAAAACTCTAAATGAAAACGCGCCCGGGGTACCCTGGCAAATCTGCTAGGGCCCCCCGGGCGCGTTCAACTACCAGAAATTACTGCGTGATCAGTGCACGTCCTTCCAGTATTCACGCTTGAGCAAATAGGCGAATACGAAGAAGAAAGCCAGGTACAGCAACACATAGGTACCAATGCGCTGGCTTTCCAGTTTGACCGGGTTGGCCGAATAGGCCAGGAAGGTCACCAGGTTCTTGACCTTCTCGTCGAACTGCTCGGTCGTCAGGGTACCGGAATTCGGCGTGATGGTCAGCTGGTCGCACGCTTCATGGGTCAATGGGCTGCCCGTCAGCGGGTCAAACTGCTTCTTGCCATCGACCACACTCTGCACCTGCTTGCAGCCAACCACCTGGTTGCCCTGCAGGCCGACCAGTACGTTGGGCATGCCGACGTTAGGGAACACCTTGTTGTTCACCCCATAAGGACGCGACTTGTCCTCATAGAAGCTGCGCAGGTAGGTGTACAGCCAATCGGTACCCCGCACCCGGGCGACCAGGGTCAGGTCGGGTGGCGCGGCGCCGAACCAGGTCTTGGCATCGCTTGGCTTCATGCCGATGTTCATGTGGTCACCAATCTTGGCACCGGTGAACACTAGCTTTTCAAGCATCAGCTCGTGGGGGATACCCAGGTCATCGGCGACCCGCTCGTAGCGCTGGAACTTGGCGCTGTGGCAACCCATGCAATAGTTGGCAAAGGTACGCGCACCATCCTGCATGGCCGCTTTGTCGGTCAGGTCGATGTCGACCTTGTCCAGCTCCAGGCCGTGTTCCGCAGCGAAGGAAAAGGCAGGCATCACTGCCAGCAAAAATACTGCAATCAACTTTTTCATCAGCCAGTCACCCTTTCCGGAACCGGTTTGGTCTTCTCGAGCCTTGTGTAGAACGGCATCAGCAGGAAGTAGGCGAAGTACAACACCGTGCACACCTGCGACAGCAAGGTGCGCCCTGGTGTCGGTGCCAGCACGCCCAATATGCCGAGGATGACGAAGGCCACGCAGAACACCAGCAGGAAGAGCTTGCTGATCCAGCCTTTGTAACGCATGGAGCGCACCGGGCTGCGGTCGAGCCAAGGCAACACGAACAGCACGGCGATGGCGGCACCCATGGCGATCACACCCATGAGCTTGTCAGGCACCGCACGCAAGATCGCGTAGAACGGCGTGAAGTACCACACCGGTGCAATGTGCTCAGGCGTCTTGAAGGCGTTCGCCTGCTCGAAGTTCGGTTTCTCCAGGAAGTAACCGCCCATTTCCGGGAAGAAGAACACCACAGCGCAGAACACGAAGAGGAACACGACCACGCCGACAATGTCCTTGACGGTGTAGTACGGGTGGAACGGAATGCCGTCCAGCGGGATACCGTTTTCGTCCTTTTTCTTCTTGATGTCGACGCCATCGGGGTTGTTCGAACCCACTTCATGCAAGGCCAGGATGTGCAGCACCACCAGGCCCAGAATGACGATCGGCAGGGCTACCACATGCAGGGCGAAGAAGCGGTTCAGGGTAATACCGGAAATCAGGTAGTCACCACGAATCCATTGGGTGAGGTCGTCGCCGATCACCGGAATCGCACCGAACAGCGAGATGATCACCTGGGCACCCCAGTACGACATCTGCCCCCAAGGCAGCAGGTAGCCCATGAAGGCCTCTGCCATCAGCGCCAGGTAGATCAGCATGCCGAACAGCCAGACCAGCTCACGTGGCTTCTGGTAGGAGCCGTAGAGCAGCCCGCGGAACATGTGCAGGTAGACCACGATGAAGAACGCCGACGCGCCGGTGGAGTGCAGGTAGCGCAGGATCCAGCCGTATTCCACGTCACGCATGATGTACTCGACCGAGGCGAAGGCCTCTTCTGCCGAGGGCGTGAAGCTCATGGTCAGCCACACACCGGTGACGATCTGGTTGACCAACACCAGCAACGCCAGGGAGCCGAAGAAATACAGGAAGTTGAAGTTCTTGGGCGCGTAATACTTGCTCAGGTGGTCTTCCCACATCTTGGTGGCGGGGAAGCGCGCATCAATCCAGTCCATGAACTTGCTCATCATGCGTTCTCCTGATCGACGCCGATGACAATGATGTCGTCCGACTCATACGAGTGCGGCGGCACTGGCAGGTTGAGAGGCGCCGGCTGCGACTTGTAGACACGGCCAGCCAGGTCATAGTGGGAACCGTGGCACGGGCAGAAATAGCCCCCTACCCACTTTGGCCCCAGGTCGGCGGGCGCCACTTCAGGGCGGAACGTCGGCGAGCAGCCCAGGTGGGTGCACAGGCCTACGAGAATGAGTATTTCCGGCTTGATCGAGCGCACCTGCGGGTCGACGTAGGTGGGTTGCACCGAGGCCTTCGACTCGGGGTCGGACAGGTCTGCGGTAATTTTCTTGAGGTTCCCGAGGATCTCCTCCGTTCGCCGTACGATGAACACAGGCTGGCCACGCCACTCGGCCACCATCTGCTGCCCGGCCTCGACCTTGGCGATATTCACCTTCACCGGTGCACCCGCGGCTTTCGCCTTGGCACTGGGAAACCATGACCCCACGAACGGTACCGCAGCCCCCACTGCCCCCGCCGCCCCGACCACAGAGGTCGCGGCTACGAGGAAGCGGCGCCGGCCTGCGTTGACGCCGTCATTGCTCATTCAGTCCTCTCCCATCAGCTTGCTTGGCCTGTTGGATCAGGCCTGTACTTAGGTAATGTCTGTGGCACTAAAAATTGGCCGCCATGGTAAGAAACAAATCCACACACTGACAAGGTGATTACCCGGTTACGGGCTACAACCCTCGCTTTGCTTGATCTGCGTCTATGCGGTAAGCCGTCACGGACATGCTGACAGGTTAGTTCAAGACATAAAAAAAGCCCGGTTCCAAAGGAACCGGGCTTTTTCGACTGCCGAAGCGAAATTAACGCTTGGAGTACTGAGGACGCTTACGCGCTTTACGCAGACCCACTTTCTTACGCTCAACTTCACGAGCGTCGCGGGTGACGTAGCCAGCACGACGCAGAGCGCCACGCAGGGTTTCGTCGTATTCCATCAGAGCGCGGGTGATACCGTGACGGATCGCACCGGCTTGACCGCTGACACCACCACCAGCAACGGTGACGTAGATGTCGAACTTCTCAACGGTCTCGGTCAGTTCCAGCGGCTGGCGAACAACCATGCGAGCGGTTTCGCGGCCGAAGAACACGTCCAGAGAACGGTTGTTGATGGAAATGTTACCAGTACCCGGACGCAGGAAAACGCGAGCGGTTGCGGTCTTGCGACGGCCAGTGCCGTAATTTTGAGTCGCCGACATAATGAACTATCCCGTTAGATCTTCAGTTCTTGAGGCTGCTGAGCAGTGTGTGGGTGAGCAGCACCCGCGTACACTTTCAGCTTACGGTACATGTCGCGACCCAGCGGGTTCTTCGGCAGCATGCCTTTGACCGCGGTTTCGATAACACGCTCAGGGGCCTTGGCGATCAACTTCTCGAAGTTGATTTCCTTGATACCGCCTGGGAAGCCGGAGTGGGAGTAGTACATTTTGTCGGAAGACTTGGCGCCAGTTACACGGATTTGCTCGGCGTTGATGACGACGATGTAGTCGCCGGTGTCAACGTGAGGGGTGTATTCTGGTTTGTGTTTGCCACGCAGACGGCTAGCGATTTCGGTAGCCAGACGACCCAGGGTCTGGCCAGCGGCGTCGACTACGAACCACTCGCGCTTTACTGTTTCCGGTTTAGCAGTAAAAGTTTTCATTCTCTAAAGCCTCAGAGGCCGCCCAGCGAAAAATAGACGGCGAATCTTACTGGATAGTGCACAGCTTGCCAAGGGCAAGCGCGCAGCCGAACACAGACGCTTTTGGGGGCTCGGGTCGGGCACGCCAATGTTCGACGGGGTTCTTCCTGCGTGGTGGTGCATCACTTCCGCCACACGGAGAGGTGCCGAATTATCCAGATTGCGCGAAAAATTTCAACCTGCTTTTATGGGCTTCTTTACCAAGGAGAGTTTTCCCGATGGAATACCGCCAGCTCGGCCGTACCGATCTCAACGTCAGCGCCCTGTGCCTGGGCACCATGACCTGGGGCGAACAGAACGTTCAGGACGAGGCCTTCAAGCAGATTGCGATGGCCAAGGCCGCCGGGGTCAACTTCATCGACACCGCCGAAATGTACCCGGTGCCACCGCGCCCAGAGACCTATGCCGCCACCGAGCGCATCATCGGCAACTGGTTCCGCGAAAAGCGTGATCGCGACGACTGGATCCTGGCCAGCAAGGTCGCAGGCCCCGGCAACGGCATCAGCCACATCCGTGATGGCCAGCTCAAGCACAACCGCCAGCACATCGTCGCGGCGCTGGACGAAAGCCTGAAACGCCTGCAAACCGACCGCATCGACCTGTACCAACTGCACTGGCCGGAGCGCAGCACCAACTTCTTCGGCAAGCTGGGCTATCAGCACCTGCCACAAGACCACTTCACCCCACTGGAAGAGACCCTCGAAGTGCTCGATGAGCAGGTGCGCGCGGGCAAAATCCGCCACATCGGCCTGTCCAACGAAACGCCGTGGGGCACAATGAAGTTCCTGCAACTGGCAGAAGCCCGCGGCTGGCCGCGCGCGGTGTCGATCCAGAACCCGTACAACCTGCTCAACCGCAGTTTCGAGGTGGGCCTGGCGGAAATCGCCATCCGTGAGCAATGCGGGCTGCTGGCTTATTCGCCGCTGGCCTTTGGCATGCTGTCGGGCAAATACGAGAACGGCGCCCGGCCAGAAAAAGGCCGCCTGACGCTGTTCAGCCGCTTCGCCCGCTACTCCAACCCGCAGACCGTGGCGGCCTGCAGCCGCTATGTGCAACTGGCCCAGGCACATGGGCTGGACCCGGCGCAGATGGCCCTGGCGTTCGTCACACGCCAGCCGTTCGTGACCAGCAACATTATCGGTGCGACTAGCGTCGAACAGCTCGAGAGCAACCTGGCGAGCCTGGACCTGAAGCTGAGCGATGAGCTGCTGGCGGCGATCGAGGCGATCCATCAGGACCAGCCCAACCCGGCGCCCTGAACCCAGTGCAGCGCTGTCCCTTTCGCGGGTGAACTCGCGAAAGGGACCGTGCAATTCTGCGGGGTAGACACAATCGCCAAAAAATAAGACGATCCAGCCGGTGATTGACCACTCTACCCTATAAGAACAATGACAATGATGTTTACCCAACCCTCCGCGTCGCTGCGGCGCGTCAGCATCCTGGCCATTGACAAGGTGTTCGCTTCGACCTTGATGCAAGCCAAGGATTTCTTCCACCTCGCCAGCCTGCGGTACAGCAAGCAATTGGGCCTGGGCCTGCAGCCCATGTTCGAAATTGGCCTGGTGAGCCCAGACGGCCAGCCCGTGGACAGCTTCAGTAATGTCCAGCTGCCGGTAGACGGCGGCCTGAACGATGCCGATATCATCATCCTCCCAGCGTTCTGGGACGACTTCGACAACCTCATGCAGCGTTATCCACAGGTGTTGCCGTGGCTGCGTGAGCAACATGCCCGTGGCGCCGTGCTGTGCGCTGAAGCCTCTGGCGTGTTCTGGCTGGCCGAGTCCGGCCTGCTCGACGGCAAGGAGGCGACGACCTACTGGCGTTTCTTCGCCAATTTCGCCGAGCGTTTTCCGAAAATCCGCTTGAATCAGGACAAGCACCTGACCGATGCCGACAATATCTATTGCGCGGGCGGCGCGACGTCGGCCTGTGACCTGTATATCTACCTGATCGAGCGCTTCTGCGGTGCCAACGTGGCCCGCGCCGTGGCCCGCGACATCCTTTACGAAGTGCAGCGCAACTACACCCCTGGGCGGATGGGTTTTGGTGGGCAGAAACTGCACCAGGACCTGATCATTCTGCAGATCCAGCATTGGCTGGAAGAGCACTTCGCCGACAAGTTCCGCTTCGAGGACGTGGCCCGCAACCACGGCATGAGCATTCGCAACTTCATGCGGCGCTTCCAGGGCGCAACGGGCGACAAGCCGCTGCATTACCTGCAACGGCTAAGGATCGAGACCGCCAAGGGCTTGTTGTCGAGCACGCGCAAGAGCATCAAGACCATCAGCTACGAAGTGGGCTACGACGATGCCAGCTTCTTTGCCCGGTTGTTCCGCCAGCACACGGAGTTGTCGCCGAACCAGTATCGGCAGCAGTTCATGCAAGAGGCTTGAGGCCTAGGGGGCCGCTACGCGCCCCATCGCAGGCAAGCCAGCTCCTACAGGGACCGCGCGGTACTTGTGGGAGCTGGCTTGCCAGCGATGGGCCGCAAAGCGGCCCCAGTATTCAAGGCTTGTGCGCGCGCGACAGGAACTCGTGCGACTGCATCTCCAGCAACCGGCTCAAGGTCCGCTGGAACTCAAAGCTCAACCGGCCACCGGTGTACAGGTCCTTCAACTCCACCTCAGCCGAAATGATCAGCTTGACGTTGCGGTCGTAGAACTCGTCGACCATGTTGATGAACCGGCGGGCGATATCATCGGTGGCAACGCCCATCTGCTCGACATTGCTCAGCAACACGGCATGGAAGATCTTGCCCAGCTCGATGTAGTCGTTCTGGCTACGCGGCCCGTCGCACAGGGCGCGGAAGTCGAACCAAGCGACGTCATCGCAGGTGCGCAGGGCGTTGATCGGGCGGTTCTCGATCATCAGCACGTCGTTCTCGACAGCCTGGGTGCACTCAGGGGTCAGTGCCTTGAAGCTGGCACGCATGCTCTGGTGTGCGGCGTCATTGAGCGGGAAGTGGAACAGTTCGGCCTGCTCCAGATGGCGCAAGCGATAGTCCACGCCACTGTCGACGTTCACCACATCGGTGTACTGCTTGATCATGGCAATGGCGGGCAGGAAGCGCGCACGCTGCAGGCCGTCCTTGTACAGGCCGTCCGGCACGATGTTGGACGTCGCCACCAAGGACACGCCGTTCTTGAACAGCTCCTCCATCAAGGTGCCGAGGATCATCGCATCGGTAATGTCGGAGACGAAGAACTCGTCGAAGCAGATGACTTTGGCTTCATCGCTGAAACGCTTGGCGATGAGGGTCAGCGGGTTTTTCTCGCCCTTGAGGGTTTTCATTTCCTCGTGCACGCGCTTCATGAAGCGGTGGAAGTGCGTCCGCATCTTCTGCTTGAACGGCAGCGCCTCGTAGAAGGTGTCGACCAGGTAGGTCTTGCCACGCCCTACCCCACCCCAGAAGTACAGGCCCTTGACCGGCGTCTGCTCTTTCTTGCCGAACAGCTTGCCGAACACGCCCGGCTTGTTGTTCTGCGCGTGCACCAGGTCGTCGTACAGGCGCTGCAAGTGACGCACCGCAGTCTCCTGCGCCGCATCATGGAAGAAGTCGGGACGTTTCAGATCTGCTTGGTATCGTTCTAGGGGCGTCATGATTTCGTTAGCGAGGCAACAAAAAACGGGCCGTCACTGTAGCGACAGGCCCGCTTAATGGCAATCAGACTTGCGTCAAACTGTCTCAGTCCTGCTGTGGCACCAGGGCCTCGTGCAGGCTTTGAACAGCCGCATCACGGGCTTCGGCCGTGTCGAACTGCGGCCCTTCAGCCACTTGCTCGCCATTCAGCCACAGGCTGAAGCTCAGCCCTTCAGCACGCACATCGGCTTCGCCACCTTGCTGCAGCTGCTTGCTTACAGCGCCAGCACTCTTGCCGTCGGCGAAGCTGCGCGACAGCAACAGTTGCTCGCCGTCGGCGGCCAGCAGGCGGAAGCGGAAGCTGCCATCCTCGTCACGGAAGCTGACGAAACGCGCGCTCTTGGCGGCCTTCTTCTTCACTTCGGTGTTGGCCTGCACGCTGCTGCGGAACGAACGCAGGCCAACGGCTTCGCGCAGCTGCTCGAGGAACGGCGTGGCGATCTTGCGGGCCTTGGCGGCGCCGGCCAACAGGATGTCTTCCAGGTCCGATGGGCGCGAGATCAGTTGATGGTAGTGGTCGCGCTTCTCGGCCAGTTGCCCATCCAGCAGCTGGAACAGACGCTGCTTGGCGTCGCCCCAGCCAAGGCCCTGCAGCAGCTCTTCGCGGAACCCGGCGCATTGCTCCGGCGTCGAGAAGGCCTGGTACAGGGTGAACAAGTGCGAAGTGTCCGGGTCTTTCGCTTCGCCCGGCGCGCGCGAGTCGGTCACGATGCGCGAAATGGCGTCTTTCATGTCCTTGGCGCTGGTGAACAGCGGGATGGTGTTGTCGTAGCTCTTGGACATCTTGCGACCGTCCAGGCCCGGCAACGTCGCCACGCTCTCTTCGATCACCGCCTCCGGCAGGGCGAAGAAGTCCTTGCCCTGGCCGAACAGGTGGTTGAAGCGCTGGCCAATGTCACGCGCCATTTCCACGTGCTGGATCTGGTCACGGCCGACCGGCACCTTGTGGGCGTTGAACATCAGGATGTCGGCGGCCATCAGCACCGGGTAGCTGAACAGCCCCATGGTCACGCCGGCGTCCGGGTCTTCACCGTTCTCGACGTTCTTGTCCACCGAGGCCTTGTAGGCGTGGGCACGGTTGAGCAGGCCCTTTGCAGCAACGCAGGTCAGCAACCAGGTCAGTTCGGGGATTTCCGGGATGTCGGACTGGCGGTAGAAGGTCACCTTGTCCGGATCGAGGCCACCGGCCAGCCAGGTGGCAGCGATTTCCAGGCGCGAGCGCTGGATGCGCAGCGGGTCGTCGCACTTGATCAGGGCGTGGTAGTCGGCCAGGAAGTAGAACGAATCGGCACCGGGTTGCTGGCTGGCGCGGATCGCCGGGCGAATGGCGCCGGCGTAGTTGCCCAGGTGCGGGGTGCCGGTGGTGGTGATACCGGTAAGGATGCGCGTGGTCATGGGTATTCGCTTATTCAGGCTTGGCTCAATTCGAAAGGCGCGGCAGCAGCAGATCCTTCAGATCGGTCAGCTTGCCATGGAAGAAGTGTCCGCATTCTGCCACTTTCAGCAGCTCATGGGGGCGCGACAGGGTGTCAGACCATTCGTAGACCAACTGCGGATCGACGACCTCGTCGCTGTCGGGCTGCACCAGGGTGATCGGGCAGCGCTGCGGCAACGGGAATTCGTCTGTCAGGCGCATCACCGCCGGGGCGATCATGAACAAGTGTTGCAACTCAACCCCAGCGCTTTCCAGGCGCCCTGCCAGGCTGGTCGCGACGAAACCACCGAACGAGAAGCCCATCAGCACCACCGGCAGCTCAGGGTGCTTCGCGCGCAACCAGGCAGCCGCCGCCTCGGCATCGGCCACCTCGCCAGCGCCCATGTCATGGCTGCCGGCGCTTTGGCCGACACCCCGGTAGTTGAAGCGCAGGGTCACGTAACCGGCGTCACGCGCGGTGCGTTGCAACGTCGAAACCACCTTGTTGAGCATGGTGCCGCCCTGAACCGGGTTGGGGTGGCAGATCAGCACCACGCCGCGGGCATCGGCCACGTCCAGGTACAAGGCTTCCAACTGGCCACAAGGGCCATCGATGAACAAGGGGGTTTCGCGGACAAGCAAGGCACTACTCCGTGACCTCGGGAAGGGTCGATTCGTCTAGGTGAGGAATTCTGTTCTGATTTGCGATCGCTCGCGGTATACAGCGCAGGTCTGAGCCGTTAACGTAAAGCAAAGCCGTTTATAGAGGAAGGACTCGTGGAACTCTCGCTCCTTGTTTGGTTGTTGCCGACCCTGGCCCTGGTCATCGGCGTGGTGGTTGGTTTCGTCGTAGCCCGCCTGCTGCCCAATGCCGCGCCGAGCAGCACGCAACGTCAACTGGATGACATCCAGCAGCGTTTCGACAGCTACCAGAACGAAGTGGTCACCCACTTCAACAGCACCGCCGTACTGGTCAAGAAACTCACCCAGAGCTACCAGGATGTCCAGGATCACCTCGCCGATGGCGCCAACACCCTGGCCCTCGACGACGTCACCCGCCAGCGCCTGCTGGCCGCCCTCCACTCCGAAGCGGCCCAAGGCCCACGCGACCGTCTGACCCCGCCGAAGGACACCGCCGAAGTGCCACGCGACTACGCGCCAAAAACGCCGAACTCGCCGGGTATGCTCGATGAGAGCTACGGGCTCAAGCGTTGAGCTGATGCACTGAAAAAGGCCTCGAAAGAGGCCTTTTGTTTTCTGAAGGGTGGAGAAAGGTTTAGCAAGCGGCACCGAGCCTGCAACAGAATCACCCAACGTGCTCAGAACGTATTTCCAAGTGCCTGTCATCCAAGTATCACCGGACCCTGCATAAGCCTATCCAACCCAGGAGAACTCTTATGCTGACTCACCGACAACGCTCATTCATCGCCACTGTCGAGGCCGTGGACGGTAGCCTCAATTTCCTCGATGAACTGCTGGGCAGCCCCGCCGAGATCGGCGGCAATTCTACCCCCACCACGCAAAAACCAACGATGGCTGGCATTGCCCACGCGGGACGGGCCGGCCGCTTTTTCCGCAACACCGTGATAACCACCCGTGGAAACCGAGGAAGCCGAGCACCTGTCTATGAGCAGAATCCCACGTCGGTTGTAAAACCGGTTGAAGCCAACAAGCGTGATGAATCGAATTACCTTGGCTATGTTGCTGAGGCAGTCGATGCCGCGCCGCTGCACCTTTACTTTCGCAGTGTGGAAAAGGGCTACCGGTTGTTCGTTCGGTCTTCCGTTCGCTACGCACGCGCACTTTACATCCATAAGGAAAATTGCGTATGCGCCTTACCCTCCCCCTTCGATAACGCCTACCCAACGCTCTTCGAGTTGCTGGATTGCGACAACATACCCATCACTTTCGCCAGCCTTGAAGACCAGGCAATTGTGCGTCTGGCCCCAGCAGGCCGGCAAACGCCCTTGATGTTGCGCACGTTCAAAGGTGTGCCTTACACCTACGTTTGCACGCAAGGCCAGTCTCCTCTTGAGTTGCGCCTGAGTATTCTGGAAAGAAACGCCGCGTACCTGAACAACCCTGATGAAGTCTGACCTCCAGGCGTAAGGCCCTGACGCGGCTATGCCAATGTCAGGGCCCGTACAGCCGCTTCAACTGCAAACCATCAGCGCCTGGCGAACATCCTCAAGCAGGTCCTCCACATCCTCGAGCCCCACCGACAAGCGCACCAACCCCTCCGATATCCCGTGATGTGCCCGCTCCTTCGGCGTATAGCTGGAATGGGTCATGCTCGCCGGATGCTGCGCCAGCGACTCGGCATCGCCCAGGCTCACCGCCCGCGCGAACAGCTGCAGGGCGTTCATGAAGCGCCGCCCGGCTTCGATGCCGCCCTTGAGCTCAAAGGCGATCATGCCGCCCGGCAGGCGCATCTGCCGTTGAGCGAGTTGGTACTGGGTAAACGAGGGCAGCCCTGGGTAGTGGATAAACTCGACCTGCGGCTGTCGCGCGATAAACTCCGCCACCTGCTGGGCGTTGGCGCAATGGCGGTCCATGCGCAGGGCCAGGGTCTTGATACCGCGCATCAACAGCGAAGCGTCATGGGGCGACAGCACCGCGCCGGTCATGTCTTTGAGGCCTTCCAGGCGTATCCGGTCGATCAGCGCCTTGCGCCCCACCACCAGCCCTGCGGTGAGATCACCATGGCCGCTCAAGTACTTGGTGGCCGAATGCACCACCAGGTCGGCTCCCATTTCCAGGGGCCGCTGCAAATAAGGCGTGCAGTAGGTGTTGTCGACCACGATATGCAAATCATGCCCACGCGCGGCATCCGCCACGGCCGCGATATCGACCAGTTGCATGTTGGGGTTGGCGGGTGTTTCGAAGTAGATCATCCGTGTTTTGCTGGTGATCGCCGCCTTGAGTGCCTTGATGTCGTTAAGGTCGACGTGACGGATTTTCACCCCGAACTCGCCAATGCCATGGTGCAGGAAGGCGAAGGTGCAGCCATACAACGTGCGCCCGACAATCAGTTCATCACCCGGCCGCAGTAGGGTCCAGATCGTCGAGGTAATGGCCCCCATCCCCGAAGCCAGCGCCAGCCCGGCCTCGCCCCCTTCCAACGACGCCATGCGCTGTTCAAGCAAGGCCAGCGTCGGGTTGGAAATGCGGCTGTAGAAGTGCCCCGCCTCCTCTCCTGCAAAGCAGGCAGCGCCGTATTCAACGGTGGGGAAGGCATAGGTCGCTGTTTGATACACCGGCGGCACGAGGGCGCCCC
Source organism: Pseudomonas sp. ITEM 17296 (assembly GCF_028895205.1). Taxonomy (NCBI): domain Bacteria; kingdom Pseudomonadati; phylum Pseudomonadota; class Gammaproteobacteria; order Pseudomonadales; family Pseudomonadaceae; genus Pseudomonas; species Pseudomonas sp. ITEM 17296. The sequence goes on from NZ_WJRS01000024.1 coordinate 74,995, forward strand.
CGTGGGAAAGCGGGTCATAACCATGGTGGATGGCCCGTGTGGAAAAACCGGTGTTGTTATGGGAGTCGCGCATGGCAACAGCCTCTGGTGGTTTGTTATAAGCTTATGCCACCGAGCTGCCTGAGTTTTTCCAAAATAGCCCACGCAATCGAGCACTTTTTGGAACAAAAACAACAATTATTCGATCAGGAGGGCAAACCATGCCTTCGAGCCTCGACCGCACCGACCGCGCCCTGCTCGCCGCCCTGCAGGACAACGCCCGCCTTACCGTCTCCGAGCTTGCCGACCAGGTAGCGCTGACCACCTCGCCTTGCTGGCGGCGGGTCAAATTGCTGGAAGATAACGGCTATATCACCGGGTACCAGGCCATTCTTTCCCCTAAGTCATTGGGGTTTGGCGTCACCGCTTTTGTCAGCATCATGATGGATTCGCATACCAAAGACATGGCCTTGGCCTTTGAGAAGCGGTTGATGGAAATACCCGAAATCGTTGCCTGCCATAATATTTCCGGGCGCTATGACTTCTTGCTGGAAATACTGGCGCGGGACCTTGAATCGTTTGGGGAATTCACCCGGGAAGTACTGCAGCGGTTGCCGGGAGTTAAGGAAATTTATTCGAGCTTTTCGTACAAGGCAGTGAAAGAGAGGCGCGTGATTCCAGTGTCGGAGAAGCACATCTGAGTCAGCGCTATTCATTGCAACTGCACGCCAAACAGGTGCCACAAAAAACCCCGCCGAAGCGGGGTTTTTCATGCAGCTTCAGCGCTTAGATCGCTCCACGCTGACGCAGCACGTCCAGCACCTGCTTCACGCCTTCGTCGACACTGGTGTTCTGGGTATCGATCACCAGGTCAGCGTCCAGCGGCACATCGAACGGGAAGCTTTCACCCGGGATGTTGTCGCCACCGGCAGCATACAGCCCCTGCGGGTCGCGCTCGCGGCAGGCGATTGGCGAGGCCTGGACGTAAACGGTCACCAGGCGCTCCTTGCCGATCAGCGCCTTGGCCTGTTCGCGGCCTTCGGCATCCGGGGCGACGAAGGCGGCCAGGGTCAGCATGCCGGCTTCGTTGAACTGGCGCGCCACATGGGCGGCGCGGCGCCAGTTCTCGGTGCGGCCGGCGCGGTCCTGTGGCAGGCCCTTGTTCAGGTCGTGGCGCAGGTTCTGGCCATCGAGCACGTACACCGCACGGCCCATGTCGAACAGCTTGCGCTCCACGGCGTAGGCCAGGGTGCTCTTGCCAGCGCCGGACAGGCCGCTGAACAGCACGGTGGCCGGCTGCTGGCCGAAGCGCAGGGCGCGCTCTTCGGTGGACACGTGAGCCTGCTTGCCATGCTGGCCGGTGCTGCCGTGCGGCAGCACTGGCTGCGCGATGATCATGCCGGCGCCAACGGTGCCGTTGGTCAGGCGGTCGATGACGATGAACGCACCGGTGGTGCGGTTGCTGTCATAGCCGTCCAGTGCGATGGCGCTGTCCAGGGACACCTTGACGCGACCGATCTCGTTCAGCTGCAGCGCGCTGGCCGCATCCTTTTCGAGGGTGTTCACATCGACCTTGTGGGTGATGCTGGCGATCGAGCCCGGCACATAGCTGGTGGCGCGCTTGATGTCGTATTTCTTGCCCGGGAGCATGGGCTCTTCGGCCATCCACACCAGCATCGCGTCGAACTGGTCGGTCACCGGCGGGACGTTGTCGGCATGCACCAGCAGGTCGCCACGGGAGATGTCGATTTCGTCTTCCATGGTCAGGGTCACGGCCTGGCCTGGGCCGGCGTTTTCCAGCTCACCTTCGTAGGTGACGATGGACTTGACCCGGCTGCTCTTGCCCGACGGCAGCACGACGATTTCGTCGCCCTTGTGCACTACGCCACTGGCGAGGGTGCCGGCAAAGCCGCGGAAGTTCAGGTTCGGACGGTTGACGTACTGCACCGGGAAGCGCAGGTCGGTGAAGTTGCGGTCGGCCGCGACTTCCACGGTCTCGAGGATTTCCATCAGCGCAGGGCCGGTGTACCACGGCGAACGCTCGCTGCGGTTGACCACGTTGTCGCCCTTGAGCGCCGACATCGGCACGAAGTGCAGGCTGCTCGGCGTCAGGTTGATGGCATCGGCGAACTTCAGGTAGTCGGCCTTGATTTCTTCGAACACGCCTTCGTCGAACCCTTTGAGGTCCATCTTGTTGACGGCGACGACGATGTGCTTGATGCCCAGCAACGAGGCGATGTAGCTGTGACGACGGGTCTGGGTCTGCACGCCGTAGCGGGCATCGACCAGAATGATCGCCAGGTCACAGGTGGATGCACCGGTGGCCATGTTACGGGTGTACTGCTCGTGGCCCGGGGTGTCGGCGATGATGAACTTGCGCTTGGCGGTGGAGAAGTAGCGGTAGGCGACATCGATGGTGATGCCCTGCTCACGCTCGGCCTGCAGGCCGTCGACCAGCAGCGCCAGGTCGACTTCTTCGCCGGTGGTGCCGGACTTCTTCGAATCACGGGTGATGGCTTCGAGGTGGTCCTCGTAGATCATCTTCGAGTCGTGCAGCAGGCGCCCGATCAGGGTGCTCTTGCCGTCGTCGACGTTGCCGCAGGTCAGGAAACGCAGCAGTTCCTTGCGCTCGTGCTGGGCCAGGTAGGCGAGGATGTCCTCGCTGATCAGATCAGATTGGTGCGACATGGAGTAACCCTGAAATTAGAAGTAGCCTTGGCGTTTCTTGTCTTCCATGGAGCCGGCGCCATCGTGGTCGATGACACGGCCCTGGCGTTCGGACGTACGGGTCAGGAGCATTTCCTGAATGATGTCCGTCAGGGTCTCGGCTTCGGACTCGACAGCACCCGTCAGCGGGTAGCAACCGAGGGTACGGAAACGCACCTTCTTCTTGACGATGCGGGCCTTTTCTTCCTCGGAGAGGTGCTCGAGGATGCGCTCGTCGTCGATCATGATCAGGGTGCCGTTCTTCTCGATGACTTCACGCTCGGCGGCGAAGTACAGCGGCACGATCGGGATGCCTTCGAGGTAGATGTACTGCCAGATGTCCAGCTCGGTCCAGTTCGACAGCGGGAAGACGCGGATCGACTCGCCCTTGTTGACCTTGCCGTTGTACACGTTCCACAGCTCGGGGCGCTGGTTCTTCGGGTCCCAACGGTGCTTGCTGTCGCGGAACGAGTAGACGCGTTCCTTGGCGCGCGACTTCTCTTCGTCACGGCGGGCACCACCGAAGGCGGCGTCGAAACCATGCTTGTCCAGCGCCTGCTTGAGGCCCTGGGTCTTCATGATGTCGGTGTGCTTGGAGCTGCCATGGGTGAAGGGGTTGATGCCCTGCGCCACACCCTCAGGGTTGACGTGGGTGATCAGCTCCAGGCCCATTTCCTCGACCATCTTGTCGCGGAAGCTGTACATCTCCTGGAATTTCCACTGGGTGTCGACGTGCATCACCGGGAACGGCAGCTTGCCCGGGAAGAAGGCCTTGCGCGCCAGGTGCAGCATCACGGCGGAATCCTTGCCGATCGAGTACAGCATCACCGGGTTGTCGAACTCGGCGGCCACCTCGCGGATGATGTGGATGCTCTCCGCCTCCAGCTGTTTCAAGTGCGTCAGTTTGTCGACCATGGCTACTCACGAAAAACGATCTTATGGACGGCCTGCGGGCCGTGTTCGAGCGAGCCACTTTATCACAGCGGCTGATTCTATTTAGGAGGCGGGCTAGATCGAAACAATCTAACGATATGACTGGGGGTTTGGGCTCTGGCTACTCACCACCAGCCGTTGTAGGAGCAGCCTTGGGCTGCGAAGAGGCCAGTGGTGGCACTTTACCTGTACCGGCCTCTTCGCAGCGCAAGGCTGCTCCTACAGGGGCTGTGGGAGATCCGGAAGGGTTAAATCGGGTTGGGGCAATCGATGAACAGGTGTTCCACGGCGAAGCGCCGGGCCAGGTAGTCGCCCAGGGCCTGCACGCCATAGCGCTCGGTGGCATGGTGCCCGGCGGCGATGAAGCTGACGCCGTTTTCGCGAGCACTGTGGAAGGTCTGTTCCGACGCCTCGCCACTGATGAACAGGTCGACCCCTGCGGCAATCGCGGTGTCGATATACCCCTGCCCGCCCCCGGTGCACCAGCCCACGCGGCGGATCATCTGCTCGCCTTCAACCAGCAACGGCTCACGCCCCATCACCTCTTGCACCCGCCGGGCAAAATCCCGTGCAGTCATCGGCTCGGCCAGCGAACCGACCAAGCCAACCACTTTCGGGTTTTCAGGGTCCAGCGGCCCCTCGACGGTGATATCCAACTGGCGCGCCAGCTGCACGTTGTTGCCCACCTCCGGGTGTACATCCAGCGGCAGGTGGAACGCCAGCAGGCTGATGTCGTGCTTGAGCAGGGTTTTCAAACGGCGCTGCTTGATCCCCGTGATGCACGGGTTCTCGCCCTTCCAGAAGTAGCCATGGTGCACCAGCACCAGGTCGGCCTCGGCCTCGACCGCGGCATCCAGCAACGCTTGGCTGGCCGTGACACCGCTGACAATGCGGCTGACCTGCGGACGGCCCTCGACCTGCAGCCCGTTGGGGCAATAATCCTGGATCTTCGCACTGCCCAGGTAGCGCTCGGCTTCCTCGACCAGGGTGTTCAGAGCGACGGCCATGAAAATCTCCTCGAAATCTGCGTTTTTGCCGGGTTCAACACCCGTATACTGGCCGCCATTATGAGCCGTCGCCGGCCTTGGGGAAACCGGCGTCAGCCGCCTGGGTGCAGGCCAGACAAGCCTTCGCCGATCAGCGGTTTCAGGTGTATGATCGCGCGCGCTCGCGCCCCGTGGCGCTGCTATCTGGCTCCCGCCCTACTCCCAGGATTCGTTCATGTTCAAGGCTCTGCGTTACTTTGGCTGGCCCCTGCTCACCGGTGTGTTGATCGCCATGCTGATCATCCAGCGCTTCCCGCAATGGGTCGGCCTGCCCAGCCAGGACGTCAACCTGCAGCAGGCCCCGCAAACCACCCGGATCATGCAGGGCCCGGTGTCGTATGCCGACGCCGTGACCCTGGCCGCACCGGCAGTGGTCAACCTGTACACCACCAAGGTGGTCAACAAGAGCGCCCATCCGCTGTTCGAAGACCCGCAGTTCCGCCGCTTCTTTGGCGACAACCTGCCCAAGCAGAAGCGCTGGGAGTCAAGCCTGGGCTCGGCGGTAATCATGAGCCCCGAGGGCTACCTGCTGACCAACAACCACGTCACCAGTGGCGCCGACCAGATCGTGGTAGCGCTCAAGGATGGCCGCGAAACCTTGGCGCGGGTGATCGGCAGCGACCCGGAAACCGACCTGGCGGTGCTGAAGATCGACTTGAAGAGCCTGCCGGCCATCACCATCGGCCGCTCCGACAACATCCACATTGGTGATGTCTCGCTGGCCATCGGCAACCCCTTTGGCGTCGGCCAGACCGTGACCATGGGCATCATCAGTGCCACCGGCCGTAACCAGCTGGGCCTGAACAACTACGAAGACTTCATCCAGACCGACGCGGCGATCAACCCGGGTAACTCCGGCGGTGCACTGGTCGATGCCAACGGCAACCTGATCGGCATCAACACGGCCATTTTCTCCAAGTCCGGCGGTTCTCAGGGGATTGGTTTCGCCATCCCGGTGAAGCTGGCGCTGGAGGTGATGAAGTCGATCGTCGAACATGGCCAGGTGATCCGTGGCTGGCTGGGCATCGAAGTGCAGCCGCTGAGCCAGGAACTGGCTGAGTCGTTCGGTATGCAGAATCGCCCAGGCATCGTCGTGGCGGGGATCTTCCGCGAAGGGCCGGCGCAAAAAGCCGGGCTGCAGCTGGGTGACGTGATCATGAGCATCAACGGCGAGCCGGCGGGTGACGGGCGCAAGTCGATGAACCAGGTGGCGCGGATCAAGCCCAACGAGAAGATCACCATCGAGGTGATGCGCAATGGGCAGCAGCTGAAGCTGGTTGCCGAGGTGGGGCTGCGGCCGCCGCCTGCTCCGGCGACGACGCAGGAAGAGAAGTAACACTGGGGCTGCTGTGCAGCCCATTCGCAGCGCAAGGCCGCTCCTACAGGGGGATCGCATTGCCTTGTAGGAGCAGCCTTGCGCTGTGAATGGGCCGCAAAGCGGCCCCACCAGCATCAATGCAGAATCTGGCTCAAGAACAACTTGGTCCGATCACTGCGCGGCCGGTCGAAGAAATCATCCGGCGCCGCCTGCTCCACAATCTCCCCCTTGTCCATGAAGATCACCCGGTTCGCCACGGTGCGGGCAAAGCCCATCTCGTGGGTGACACAGAGCATGGTCATGCCGTCCTCGGCCAGGCCCACCATGGTATCGAGCACTTCCTTGACCATCTCTGGGTCGAGCGCCGACGTCGGCTCGTCGAACAGCATGATCTTCGGTTTCATGCACAGCGCCCGGGCAATCGCCACACGCTGCTGTTGGCCACCCGACAACTGCCCCGGGTACTTGTGCGCCTGCTCAGGGATCCGCACCCGCTCCAGATAATGCATGGCGATTTCCTCGGCCTTGCGCCGCGGCATCTTGCGCACCCACATCGGCGCCAGTGTGCAGTTTTCCAGAATGCTCAGGTGCGGGAACAGGTTGAAGTGCTGGAACACCATGCCCACCTCACGGCGGATCGCCTCGATCTGCTTGAGGTCGTTGGTCAGCTCGACGCCATCGACGACGATGCGCCCCTGCTGGTGCTCTTCAAGCCGGTTAAGGCAGCGGATGGTGGTCGACTTGCCCGACCCGGATGGCCCGCACAGCACGATGCGCTCGCCCTGGCGCACATTCAGGTTGATGTCCTTGAGCACATGGAACTGGCCGTACCATTTGTTCACACCCTGCATCTGGATGATGCCTTCGGGGCCAGCAGGCTGCTTGATCGCTTCACTCATTTCGAAACTCCTAACGCTTGTGGCCAGTGTCCAGCTTGCGCTCCAGGTGCATGGAGTAGCGGGACATACCGAAACAGAAAATCCAGAAAACCAGCGCAGCGAACACGTAGCCCTCGGTGGCCATGCCCAGCCAGGCAGGGTCAGCCGCCGCTTGCTTGACGCTGTTGAGCAGGTCGAATAGGCCGATGATGATGACCAGGCTGGTGTCCTTGAACAGGGCAATGAAGGTGTTGACGATGCCGGGGATCACCAGCTTCAGCGCCTGGGGCAGAATCACCAGGCCCATCGCCCGCCAGTAGCCCAGGCCCATGGCCGCAGCCGCTTCGTATTGCCCCTTGGGGATGGCCTGCAGGCCACCGCGCACCACCTCGGCGATGTACGCCGACTGGAACAGGATCACGCCGATCATCGCCCGCAGCAGCTTGTCGAAGCTCATGCCTTCGGGCAGGAACAGCGGCAGCATCACCGAGGACATGAACAGCACGGTGATCAACGGTACGCCGCGCCAGAACTCGATGAAGGTCACGCAGACCACCTTCACCGCCGGCATCCGCGAACGCCGCCCCAATGCCAGCAGGATGCCCAGCGGCAACGCACCGACGATACCCACGGTCGCTATCACCAGGGTCAGCATCAGCCCGCCCCACTGGCTGGTCGGCACGCTTTCCAGGCCCAGGTAGCCGCCATGCAGCAGGGTGTAGGCAAGGACCGGGTACAGCACCAGGAAGCCCAGGCCATACACGGCCTTGCGCGGGAAGCGCTTGATGAACAGCGGCGCGGCGCCGAGCACGGCCAGCCACACGGTCAGGTCCACGCGCCAGCGCAGTTCCGTCGGGTAGTAGCCGTACATGAACTGGCCAAAGCGCTGCTGCACGAACACCCAGCAGGCGCCCTCCTTGGTGCAGTCTGCGCGGGTGGTGCCGACCCAGTTGGCATCGATCAGCGCCCACTGCAGCAAAGGCGGTACGATCAGCCACACCAAATAAAGGGCGAACAGGGTTAGCAGGGTATTGAGCCAGCTGGAGAACAGGTTGGCACGCATCCATGCGAGCACGCCGACGGTCTTCACCGGTGGCGGCATGTCAGGTTTGAAAACGTGAGCATTCACGGGCGTATCCTCACCGCTCGATCAGCGCAATGCGCTTGTTGTACCAGTTCATCAGCAGCGAAATGCTGATGCTGATGGCGAGATAGACACTCATGGTGATGGCAATCACCTCGATGGCCTGGCCGGTCTGGTTGAGCACCGTACCGGCGAACAGCGAGACCATCTCTGGGTAGCCGATACCGGCCGCCAGCGACGAGTTCTTCGCCAGGTTCAGGTACTGGCTGGTCAGCGGCGGAATGATCACCCGCAGTGCCTGGGGGATGATCACCTTGCGCAAGGTCGGGCCCTCGCGCAGGCCCAGCGAACGCGCAGCTTCAGTTTGGCCATGGCTGACCGAACGGATACCGGAGCGCACGATTTCGGCAATGAACGCCGCGGTATAGATCGTCAGCGCCAGGGTCAATGCCAGCAGTTCCGGGATCAGCACCCAGCCACCGACGAAGTTGAAGCCCTTCAGCTGCGGCACTTCCCAGTGCACGGGGCTGCCGAACAGCAGCACGCAGAGGCCAGGGATGGCAATGAACAGCGCCAGCCCCACCCAAAACTTGTGAAACGGCTCACCGGTCTCGTTGAAGCGTTTGTTGGCAACACGCACCATCACCACGATGGCCGCGATCGCCAGCGCCAGGGCAATGACAAACGGCCAGAAGCCATCGGCCATCGAGGCGCCGGGCATGTTCAGGCCGCGGTTGCTGATGAAGAACAGGTCGTTGATGTTGAAGCTGCCCCGCGGCCCTGGCAGGGTCAGGAACACCGCGAAATACCAGAACAGAATCTGCAGCAAAGGTGGAATGTTGCGGAAGGTCTCCACATACACGGTCGCCAGTTTGTTGATCATCCAGTTCGGTGACAGCCGTGCCACACCGATGATGAACCCCAAGACTGTCGCCAGGATGACGCCGATGATCGTCACCAGCAGCGTGTTGAGCAGGCCGATGACGAACACCCGCGCGTAGCTGTCGGATTCCACATAAGGGATCAAGTGCTGGGCGATGCCGAAGCCGGCACTGCGGTCGAGGAAGTCGAAGCCCGAGGTGATGCCCCGGTGTTGCAGGTTGGTTTGCGTGTTGTGGAACAGGTACCAGCCCAGGCCCACCACGAAGACGATCGTGAGAACCTGGAACAACCACGCGCGCACACGCGGATCGTTCAGGGATAGCCCCTTTTGTGCGCCGATTCGATTTTGCATGAAGTGCCCCGGACAGTAGGGATTCGAACAGCCTGCGGCGGCGGGATGCCGCCGCAGGGTGCAGCCATCAGCGCACAGGTGGCGCGTACTGGATGCCGCCGTTGTTCCACAGGGCGTTCATGCCACGGTCGATCTTCAAGTCAGTGCTCTGGCCTAGGTTCTTCTCGAACACTTCGCCATAGTTGCCCACTTGCTTGACGATCTGGACTACCCAGTCTTTGGGCAGCTTGAGGTCTTTGCCGTACTCGCCGTCAGCGCCAAGCAGGCGGGCGTTGTCCGGGTTCTTGGTGGATTTGGCCTCAGCCTCGACGTTCTTCGACGTGATGCCGGCCTCTTCGGCGTTGAGCATGGCGAACAGGGTCCACTTGACGATGCTGAACCATTCTTCGTCGCCCTTGCGCACCACGGGGCCCAGGGGTTCCTTGGAGATGGTTTCCGGCAGCACCACGTAGTCGGTCGGCGCGGCCAGCTTGGAACGCTGGGCGAACAGCTGCGACTTGTCCGAGGTCAGCACGTCGCAACGGCCGGATTCCAGCGACTTGGCGCTTTCGTCGGAGGTGTCGAAGGTGATCGGGGTGTACTTCAGGTTATTGGCGCGGAAGTAGTCGGACACGTTCAGCTCGGTGGTGGTACCGGCCTGGATGCAGATGGTCGCGCCATCGAGCTCTTTGGCACTGGAAACCCCCAGCTTCTTGTTGACCAGGAAGCCGACGCCGTCATAGTAGGTGACACCGGCGAACACCAGGCCCATGCCGGCATCGCGCGAGCTGGTCCAGGTGGTGTTGCGCGACAGCACGTCGACTTCGCCAGACTGCAGCGCAGTGAAGCGTTCCTTGGCGTTGAGCTGGCTGAACTTGACCTTGGTCGCATCGCCGAACACGGCGGCAGCGACGGCGCGGCAGACATCGGCGTCGATACCGACGATCTTGCCTTGCGCATCAGGTACCGAGAAGCCTGGAAGACCGTCGCTCACGCCACACTGGACGAAGCCCTTCTTCTTTACCGCATCAAGCGTGGCGCCGGCCTGGGCGGTTGTCACAGCGCCCAGCGCAGCGGCAGCGGTCAGGACTGCCAGGGTGGTTTTCAACATCTTCATTCACAACCTCCAAATCGCTCTTGTTGTACCGAGCCGGAATTGCACCGCACCCTTTTGAGGCGTATCCGACCCGTGTTGGCTTGTTATTGGGTCAATGGCGCAATGGGCTGTTCTATGACAGCCTTCACGTGCAAAGGGTGTTACCGTCACGGCCTGACCCTTGCATCGGATGATTCATAGCAAAGGGCGTACCACAGTTGACGGCTAAAGCGTTTAAGCGCTCGTCAAGTAGGGAAAGTTGTATCGTTGCGACATTCTTTTTCCGACAATCATTTGCAGCGCCTTCTTTTTACGCACACGAAAACAAGACACGCACACTTTCGGAGCAGTCATGACCAACCCGCTGATTCTCGAACCGCAGAAAACCGCCGACGCCTGTGTGATCTGGTTGCACGGCCTGGGCGCCGACCGTTACGACTTCCTACCGGTTGCCGAATTCATGCAGGAACGACTGCTCAGTACCCGGTTCATCATGCCCCAGGCCCCTACCCGCCCAGTCACCATCAATGGCGGCTATGCCATGCCCAGCTGGTATGACATCAAGGCCATGACCCCAGCGCGCGCCATCGACGAGGCGCAACTGGAGGAATCGGCCGACCAGGTGATCGCGCTGATCAAGGCCGAACAGGCCAAAGGCATCAATCTGTCGCGGATTTTCCTGGCCGGTTTCTCCCAAGGTGGCGCCGTGGTGCTGCACACGGCTTATATAAAGTGGCAAGAAGCCCTTGGCGGGGTGATCGCGCTGTCCACCTACGCGCCAACCTTCAACGATGCCCACGAACTCAGCGCCTGCCAGCAACGCACCCCGGCCCTGTGCCTGCATGGCGTGCACGACCCAGTGGTGATCCCTTCGATGGGGCGCACGGCCTTCGAATACCTGAATACTTGGGGTGTTGCCGCCCAATGGCACGAGTACCCGATGGAGCATGAAGTGGCCATCGAGGAACTGAGCGATATCCACGACTGGTTGAGCCAGCAATTGCAATAAGCCAGGCTCGCCCGTCGTTGTAGGTGTATTCCGCTACGCCGTGTCCAGTTCTTGCTTTACACTGCCCGGCGTACATTCCTTAACCAGTTGATGAGACGATCGTGCTCAAGGCACTCAAAAAAATATTCGGCAAAGGAGACGCCGCGCCTCAGGCCGTCGATCCCGCTGCCAGCGTGAAAACGCCCGCGCCTGCTCCCGCTGCTGTGGCTCAGCCCCAGTCTCAGCCAGCGCCTCAGCCGGCCCCGACACCTGCCGACGCCAGCCCTGAAGCCCAAGCGCCTGCCGCCACCGACAAACCGGCCAAGGACAAACCGCGCCGCGAACGCAAGCCAAAGCCGCAGGCCAGCCTGTGGAAGCTGGAAGATTTCGTGGTAGAGCCGCAGGAAGGTAAAACCCGCTTCCACGACTTCAAGCTGTCCAGTGAAGTGATGCACGCGATCCACGACCTGGGCTTCCCCTACTGCACGCCGATTCAGGCGCAGGTATTGGGTTACACCCTGCGCGGCCAAGACGCGATCGGCCGGGCCCAGACCGGCACCGGCAAGACCGCCGCGTTCCTGATCTCGATCATTTCCCAGCTGCAGCAGACGCCGCCGCCCAAAGAACGCTTCATGGGCGAACCGCGCGCGCTGATCATCGCGCCAACCCGCGAACTGGTGGTGCAGATCGCCAAGGACGCCGCCGCCCTGACCAAGTACACCGGCCTGAACGTCATGAGCTTTGTCGGCGGCATGGACTTCGACAAACAGCTCAAGGCCCTGGAAGCGCGTCATTGCGACATCCTGGTCGCCACGCCGGGCCGCCTGCTGGACTTCAACCAGCGCGGTGAAGTGCACCTGGACATGGTCGAAGTGATGGTGCTGGACGAAGCCGACCGCATGCTCGACATGGGCTTTATCCCCCAGGTACGTCAGATCATTCGCCAGACCCCGCCGAAAAGCGAACGCCAGACGCTGCTGTTCTCCGCCACCTTCACCGAAGACGTGATGAACCTGGCCAAGCAGTGGACCACCAACCCGGCCATCGTCGAGATCGAGCCAGAAAACGTCGCCAGCGAGACGGTCGAGCAGCACGTCTACGCGGTGGCCGGCAGCGACAAGTACAAGCTGCTGTACAACCTGGTGACCCAGAACAAGTGGGAACGGGTGATGGTGTTCGCCAACCGCAAAGATGAAGTACGGCGTATCGAAGAGAAGCTGGTGCGCGACGGTATCAACGCCGCCCAACTGTCGGGTGACGTGCCGCAGCACAAGCGCATTCGTACGCTAGAGAGTTTCCGCGAAGGCCGGATTACCGTGCTGGTGGCCACCGACGTGGCGGGCCGCGGTATCCACATCGATGGCATCAGCCACGTGATCAACTTCACCCTGCCCGAAGATGCCGATGACTATGTTCACCGCATCGGCCGTACCGGCCGCGCGGGGACCAGTGGCGTGTCGATCAGCTTTGCCGGCGAGGACGATTCCTACCAACTGCCGGCGATCGAAGAGCTGCTGGGGCGCAAGATCAAATGCGAGATGCCGCCGGATGAGCTGCTCAAGCCGGTGCCGCGCAAGCATCATTGAGGCACGCAGAGCCCAGGTAAGTCGCGATCTCTGTAGGAGCAGCCTTGTGCTGCGAAGAGGCCGGTGACAACACAGTCATCGTTGGTGTTAGCACTGGCCCTTTCGCAGCACAAGGCTGCTCCTACAGAGGCCGTGCTGCTTCCGAAGTACACCGATCGGCTTACCAGCGCCCCGCCGCATCCTGGTCACTCTGCTTCCCTTCCACCCAGCGCGGCCCGTCCTGGGTGTTTTCCTTCTTCCAGAACGGCGCCCGGGTCTTCAGGTAATCCATGATGAAGTTGCAGGCATCGAACGCCGCCTGCCGATGGGCACTGGCCACACCGACGAAAACGATCGGTTCGCCCGGCTCCAACGCGCCAATCCGGTGCAACACCTCGACCTTGAGCAAGGGCCAGCGCTGCTCGGCCTCGACCACGATCTTGGCCAACGCCTTCTCGGTCATCCCCGGGTAGTGCTCAAGGAACATCCCGGCCACCTCGCGGCCATCATTGAAATCACGCACGTAGCCGACAAACCCGACCACCGCGCCCACGCCGACATTCGCGGCATGCATGGCATTGACCTCGACACCCGGGTCAAACGCCCCGTGCTGCACTCGCACCGTCATGCTCAGCCTCCGGTCACCGGCGGGAAGAACGCCACTTCGTCGTCCTCTTGCAGCGGCTCGTCGAGCCGGCACAGCTCTTCGTTGCGCGCGCACATCAGGTTCTGCTCCGCCAGCAATTCATATTGCCCGCCCTTGGCCACCAGCGCCTTGCGCACATCGTCGATCACCGCAAAGTCACCTTCCACACGTTCGGCATCGAGCCCGAGCAATTCCCGGTAACGGGCGAAATACATCACCTTGACCTTCATTACGCGTCCACCTTGTAGTGGCCGCTCTTGCCGCCGAGTTTTTCCAGCAGGCGCACCTGCTCGATCACCATGCCCTTGTCCACGGCCTTGCACATGTCGTAGATCGTCAGCGCGGCAACGCTGGCAGCGGTCAGTGCCTCCATCTCGACGCCGGTCTGGCCGGCCAGCTTGCAGCGGGCGACGATGCGCACTGCGTCCTGCCCTTCGGCGCTGAGCTCGACCTTGACGCTGGTCAACATCAGCGGATGGCACAGCGGGATCAGGTCGCTGGTTTTTTTCGCCGCCTGGATACCGGCAATGCGCGCCACGGCGAACACATCGCCCTTGGGGTGCTCACCGTCGACGATCATCTGCAAGGTCTGCGGCAACATGCGCACCCGCGCCTCAGCAATCGCCTCGCGCTCGGTCACGGCCTTTTCAGTGACGTCGACCATGTTGGCCCGCCCCTGGGAATCAAGATGTGTCAGCACTGCTCTGCTCCTGTGAAGGGAACACAGAGTGTAAACCTGTGGGTCAGGTTTGAGCAGTGGCATGTACTGTCGGTGCTGGCCTCTTCGCGGGGCAAGCCCGCTCCCACAGGATCTCCACTGGCCTTGAATCGAGTGGATCTACTGTGGGAGCGGGCTTGCCCCGCGAAGAGGCCGGGCGGCGTACCGCCCGGCTGGGTGGGTTACAGATGCGACTCGGCGTACTCGGCCAGTACCGACCGTGGCACACCCTGCAGGGTGATGTGCACGCCATGGGGGAAGTCCTTGAAGCGCTCGGTCAGATAGGTCAGGCCCGAGCTGGTCGCGGACAGGTAAGGGGTATCGATCTGCGCCAGGTTGCCCAGGCAGACCACCTTGGAACCGGAACCGGCACGGGTGATGATGGTTTTCATCTGGTGCGGCGTGAGGTTCTGGCACTCGTCGATCAGGATCAGGCTCTGCTGGAAGCTGCGACCGCGAATGTAGTTCAGCGACTTGAACTGCAGCGGCACCCGCTCAAGGATGTACTCGACGCTGCCGTGGGTGCTCTCGTCATCCATGTGCAAGGCTTCGAGGTTGTCGGTGATGGCACCCAGCCAGGGCTCCATCTTCTCCGCTTCGGTGCCCGGCAGGAAGCCGATCTCCTGGTCCAGCCCCTGCACGCTGCGGGTAGCGATGATGCGCCGGTAACGCTTGCTGACCATGGTCTGCTCGATGGCCGCGGCCAGGGCCAGGATGGTCTTGCCCGAGCCAGCGGCGCCGGTCAGGTTGACCAGGTGGATATCCGGGTCGAGCAAGGCGAACAGGGCCAGGCTCTGATGGATGTCTCGCGGTTTCAGGCCCCAGGCTTCCTGGTGCAACAGGGGTTCCTGATGCAGGTCGAGCAGCAGCAGTTCATCATCGCGGATGCCCTTGATCCAGCCGACGAAGCCTTGTTCATCGATGATGAACTCGTTGATGTGCACTGCCGGCAGGTTGTCGATCATTTGCACACGATGCCAGGTGCGGCCCCGTTCCTGGCGGGTGTCGACCTTGCTGACCCGGTCCCAGAACGAGCCGGTGACCGAATGGTAGCCCTTGGACAACAGCGACACGTCATCGACCAACTGGTCGGTGCTGTAGTCCTCGGCCGCGATACCGCAAGCACGCGCCTTCAGGCGCATGTTGATGTCTTTGGTGACCAGCACCACGTCAAGGTCGGTGCGCCGGGCCCGTACTTCGAGCAACTGGTTGATGATGATGTTGTCGTTGAGGTTTTCCGGCAGCAGCTTGTTCGGCTCGTTGCGCGGGGTCATCAGGATGGACAGGAAGCCCTTGGGCCCACTCTTGTTGCGCTGGATCGGCACGCCCTGCTCGACATCGCTGGGCGAGGCGTTACCTAAGGTCTGGTCGATCAGGCGAATGGCCTGGCGGCATTCGGCGGCGATGCTTTGTTTACCGGTCTTGAGCTTGTCGAGTTCCTCCAGCACCGTCATCGGAATGGCGACGTGGTGCTCCTCGAAGTTGAGCAATGCGTTGGGGTCGTGAATCAGGACGTTGGTATCGAGCACATACAGGATTGGCTTGCTGGAGGAAGGGTTGCGTCCTTGGTCATCCATACTCGGTCACCTTATGTCGAAGCCACACGGCGCGGTCTGCTGCGCCGCAGAGTGACTGCCGGTCTTCCCGTATCCGCGTTGCTACGGGCGGGAAGCGAACCTGACACGGTGGATGACGCCACCTGTGCTGCAGGGCTCGGCTGTCTGGTTTCTTCATACCGCATAAACGATGACTAAAAAAAGCATTTTTACGCGCAGGTGAAGTTTATTTTTCCGATTGACGAACAGGGGTTGGCGAGGGGGCGAGTGAGGTCTACAGTCAGATATTAGTCCCCCTGCTCACGATGCCCATAAGCGTGGCAGCCCTCCCAGCCAATGCCGCTCTGGGCGGTGTTGCGCAACAACCATTCCACCGCCGGCTGTGCCTTGGGCAGGCTGTCGTGGAATTGGATCACCCCCTTGCGCCACAGCAGCATCAAGGTCAGCACCCGCTGCGCCGAGGCCTCTGCGCTCAACGGGCCCTCATCCTGGGCATCGATATCCCACAACGACACCTGCAACCGCTGGCTGGCCATGAACGCTTCGCCATCGGCTCGACGCTGGCCATAAGGCGGGCGAAACAGCGGCACGTACTGCGCCGGCAGGTCAGCCTGTACCCGCGCCTGGCTGCGCCGCAACGAATCCTGCCAGCCCTGCCACTGGGCATGAGAGCGGTACTCCCAGCCCTGAATACCCACGCATTGCCCGCGATAGAGCTGTCGCAGGGCCTCCACGGTAGCAGCGTCACGGCGTTGCTGCAGGCGATTGCCAAGCACGAAGAACGTGCCTTCAAGCTTTTGCCGGCGCAGGTAATGGGTGAGGGTATCGGTATAGCCGCCGTCGGGCCCTGGGCCCCCCACGAAGGTCAGCAGGAACATGCGATCGTTGAGCTCATCGCCATTGCGTTCCCGGTTGGAAAGGCGCTCGACCTCGCTGCTGGTGTTCGGCAACAGGGCGGCCTTGCGCAGTTGCTCATCCAGGTAACGGACATGGAACTGATGGCTCGGCTCGACCCAGCCGGTATAAAACGTGCCGACATCTGCAGCGAACGTCGCTGCCTGCGTACGCAAATCCGCCATCGACGTGACCGGGTAGCAGAACGAAGCATCCTGTTCGCAGCTACGCTGGGCCTGTTGATAACCCTGCCATAAACGCTGCCACAGGCGTGCACGCACCAAGCGGACCTTTTGCAGGTTGATCTGCCGCAACCCTAACCGGGCCGCCAGTGCGCCATCGTCCAGCAGTTCGCTCTCGTGCAGCACCTGGGCGAACGAGAGGATCTCGGCGCGCGAGGCCACATCGAACAGCGCCGGGCTGTCCAGCTTTTCGGGCCACAGGCTGCGGTCCAGGCTTGCCTGGGGTGATGGGGCGGCCTGCACGGCCAGGCTCAACAACGTGGCCAGCAAGGCCGATGCAATGCGCACGGTGGGAAGCTCCGCAACAGCAAAACGCGCACTATAGCGCCTGGCTTGGCGATGGTCTGTGACTATCGTCGGCATAGTTTGGACTTGCCAGGCCCAGCCCGTAGAATCCCCGGCAACGATTCCAGGAGCCGACCCGATGCTGACGGTGATTTCCCCCGCCAAGACCCTCGACTACGACACCCCGCCGGTGACCGAGCGTTTCACCCTGCCCCAGTACCTGGACGACTCCCAGGCACTGATCGTGCAACTGCGCGAGCTGTCGCCCGCCCAGATCAGTGAACTGATGCACCTGTCCGACAAACTCGCCGGCCTCAACGCCGCCCGTTTCGGCAGCTGGACCCCAGACTTCACCCCGGCCAACGCCAAGCAAGCGTTGCTGGCGTTCAAAGGTGACGTGTACACCGGCCTCGATGCCGAGAGCCTTGGCGAAGACGACTTCAGCTACGCCCAGGACCACCTGCGCATGCTCTCTGGCCTGTACGGCCTGCTGCGCCCGCTCGACCTGATGCAGGCGTACCGCCTGGAAATGGGCACCAAGCTGGCCAATGCCCGCGGCAAGGACCTGTATGCCTTCTGGGGCACGCGCATCAGCGAATGGCTGAACCAGGCCCTGGCCGACCAAGGTGACGACGTGTTGTTGAACCTGGCCAGCAATGAGTACTTCAGCGCGGTAAAACGCAGCGCCTTGAAGGCCCGCGTGATCAACGTCGACTTCAAA
>NZ_WJRS01000025.1:0-91676 GCF_028895205.1 Pseudomonas sp. ITEM 17296
AGAGCGCCATGCGGTAATGCAGGCTGTAGCTCTCTACACCGTCGTTAGGTTGCTTGATGCCAGCATTGGAATAGTGAATGGCCCGTACACCAATTTCATGCCCGCCCGCAAAGCGCAGACCAAAACCGATTCGGTCTTCGAACTGGAACGCCGAGCCCAGCTCATTGCTTTCAAGCTCGGTGCTGGAAAAGGCCGCGACGCCAATCCCGGCCTCGATATAGGGATTTACCGAATCCCCCGCAAACTCATAAACGAATACCGGTGCGAACGACAGGCTGTGGTTGCTCGCGGTCTTGTCGCCATCCCAGTAGGTGTAAGCCCCATCCCAATACCCGGTCAGGCGGCCTACACTGGTCTGCCACCAGCTCGCGTCCCAGTTCGATTGCAGACCCAGCCGGTAGACCATGGTCGAGTCCCCCGTCTGCCCCACCGAAAATGAAACATCGGCCGCCTGCGCCGACACTGCTTGCCCCAAGGTAAAGACGGCAGCCGCCGCCAAGCCGAGCAGTTTCCTCATAAGAAACATCCTTCTTCCTAATGCTGTTGTTAGTGTTCGCCTCGTGTCAGGCAAATCGGTAGAAATCGGCAGTGGTACGATAGTTCAGCTGATTTTCACGTTTTTTTCACAACGTAAAGCGTTGCACACTGTCGGACTTCTGCCACAGCAACGGTAGGATTATTCTCAGGGATTGTGGGTCGGCACTGGTCCAGAAGCGGGTATCCACTGCCGGGCCTTCAGCCAGCAGGTCGCTGGCGCTCAACAGACGCTGCAATTGACGCGCCACGGCGGCGCCGGTATCGATGATAGCCACGTCCGCCGGCACCATGTCGGCCAGCAGCGTGCGCAGGAAGGGGTAATGCGTGCAACCCAGGATCAGCGTGTCGCAGCCAGCCGCCAGCAGCGGCTGCACGTAGCCGAGCAACAACTGGCGCAAGGCCGGGCTGCTCAGGTCGCCGGTTTCGATCAGCTCGACCAGGCCGGGGCAAGGCTGGGTGACCACGCGCACATCGCTGGCGAAGCGGTCGAGCAACGCCGCGAACTTGGCGCTCTGCAAGGTGCCGGTCGTGGCCAGCACGCCGACCACACCGGAGCGGGTGGCTGCGGCAGCCGGCTTTACCGCTGGCTCCATGCCCACCAGCGGCCATTGCGGGTACAGCTCGCGCAGGTCGGCAACGGCCGCCACTGTCGCGGTATTACAGGCCAGGACAAAGGCCTTGGCGCCCTGCTGCTGGAAGAACTCGGCAATACGCCGGCAGCGCTGGCGGATGTAATCCGCCGACTTTTCACCGTAAGGCACGTGCCCGCAATCGGCCACATACAGCAGTGATTCGTTAGGCAGCAGGCGCTGGATCTCGGCCAGTACCGACAAACCGCCGACGCCCGAGTCCATTACGCCAATCGGCGCCGAACGCTCAGCCATCGCGCTTGCCACAGACCGCGCAAGCCGGGTCGCGCTTGACCCGCAGCTCACGAATGCGCGTGCCGAGGGCATCGATCAGCAACAGGCGGCCCACCAGCGGCTCGCCGAACCCAGCCAAGAGTTTCATGGCTTCCAGGGCCTGCAGGCTACCTACCAGCCCCACCAGCGGGCCGATTACACCGGCTTCGCTACAGGTCAGTTCAGCCTCGCTGCCATGGCCATACAGGCAGTGGTAGCAAGGGCTGTAGTCACGCCGCGGGTCGAACACCGACAACTGGCCTTCGAGGCGGATCGCCGCGCCACTGACCAGCGGTTTACCGGCAGCAACGCACGCAGCGTTGACCGCCTCGCGGGTAGAAAAGTTGTCGGAGCAGTCCAGCACCAGGTCGACCGCCGCCACCGCAGCGGCCAGCGAGTCCTCGTCCAACGCCTGGCGATGAGCGACCAGGCTGATCTCTGGGTTGATCGCCTCCAGGCGCTGCAGCGCCGAGTCCACCTTGCTCATGCCGACGCTTGCGCTGTCATGGATCACCTGGCGTTGCAGGTTGGTCAGGTCGACGGTGTCGAAGTCCGCCAGGTGCAGCTCACCCACGCCCGCCGCAGCCAGGTACAGCGCGACAGGCGAGCCCAAGCCACCGAGGCCGACGATCAGGGCCTTGCTCTGCTTGAGCCGCAGTTGGCCGTCGATATCGATCTGCGCCAGCAAGACCTGCCGGCTGTAGCGCAACAGTTCCTGATCACTCAGCATGGCAGGCGCCCCAGGGTAATGCGTTCATGGCGGCCCAGGTCCGTGCGGCTGGCCACCTCGCTAAAGCCGTGTTCAGCCAGCAAGGCGCGCACCGCTGCGGCCTGGTCGTAGCCGTGCTCCAACAACAACCAGCCACCTGGCAGCAGGTGACGTGGCGCCTGGGCGGCAATCACCCGCAGGTCGTCCAGGCCATCGGTGCCCGCCACCAGCGCGCTGCTGGGCTCGAAGCGCACATCGCCGGCGACCAGGTGCGGGTCTTCACTGGCGATGTACGGCGGGTTGCTGACAATCAGATCAAAGCGCGCATCGCCCAGGCCATCGAACCAGTGGCTGACACGCACCTGGACGTTAGCCAGCCCCAGGCGTTGGCGATTACGCTCGGCCAACGCGACCGCCTCCTCCACCCGGTCTACCGCCGTCACCTGCCAGGCCGGGCGATCGCCGGCCAACGCCAGGGCAATGGCCCCAGTCCCGGTGCCCAGGTCGAGCACCTTGGCCGGGGTTGCTGGCTGAAGCTCAAGGGCCGTCTCGACCAGCAGCTCGGTGTCCGGACGCGGGATCAGTGTATGCGGCGCCACTTCCAGGTCGATGTTCCAGAACCCTTGCTGCCCGAGGATATAGGCGACCGGCTCGCCAGTACGGCGGCGCTGCAGGTAACCGGCGTAGGTGTCGGCCGCTTCGCTGCTGACGATGCGCTCGGGCCAGGTATGCAGGTAGCTGCGCGACTTGCCGATGGCCGCAGCCAGCAACAGTTCGGCATCCAGCCGCTCGGTGGGCGATTCGGGCAACTGCGCGTTGCGCAGCAAGCTGGCGATGATGGTCATCAGTCCCCCAGGGCGGCCAGTTGATCGGCCTGGTATTCGGCCAACAGCGGTTCGATCACGGCGTCTACGCCACCGGCGAGGATGTCGTCCAGCGAATACAAGGTCAGGTTGATGCGGTGATCGGTGACCCGGCCCTGTGGATAATTGTAGGTGCGGATACGCTCGGAGCGGTCACCGGAGCCCACCAGCAGCTTGCGCTCACTGGCAATGGCGTTCTGTGCGGCGCTGGTCTGCATGTCGTTGAGCTTGGCCGACAGCCAGGACATGGCGCGGGCGCGGTTTTTGTGCTGCGAACGTTCTTCCTGGCACTCGACCACCATACCGGTGGGCAAGTGGGTGATGCGCACGGCCGAGTCGGTCTTGTTGATGTGCTGGCCGCCGGCGCCGGAGGCGCGGTAGGTGTCCACGCGCAAATCGGCCGGGTTGATTTCGATCGCGGCCTGCTCGTCGGGCTCGGGCAGCACCGCCACGGTGCACGCCGAGGTGTGGATACGGCCTTGGGACTCAGTTTCCGGCACGCGCTGCACGCGGTGTGCGCCCGATTCGAACTTGAGCTTGCCGTACACGCTTTCGCCTTCGACGCGGGCAATGATTTCCTTGTAGCCGCCGTGTTCGCCTTCGTTCTCGGAAAGAATCTCCAAGCGCCAGCCACGCTTCTCGGCATAGCGCGAATACATGCGGAACAAGTCGCCCGAAAAGATCGCCGCCTCGTCGCCACCGGTGCCGGCGCGGATTTCGAGGAACACGTTGCGCCCATCGTTAGGGTCCTTGGGCAGCAGCATGCGTTGCAGCTGGGCTTCCAGCGTCAGCAATTGCTCCTTGGCTTCGCGCACTTCTTCCACGGCCATTTCACGCATGTCCGGGTCGCTGTCCTTGAGCAGCGCCTGGGCGCCTTCGAGGTCGTCCTGGACTTTGCGCCACGCTTGATAGGCAGCGTAGACCGGCTCGACTTCGGCGTATTCGCGGGAATAGGCGCGGAAACGCGTCTGGTCGGAGATGACTTCAGCGTCACCGAGCAGTGCGGTCAGTTCTTCGAAGCGGTCCTGGATGATATCCAGTTTGTTCAGCAGCGACGCTTTCATTGCGAGGATTTGTCCGTCGAGCCCTCGTTGAGGGCAAAGAGTTCCTGGGCCATGGCCAGCGCATCGAGGCGGCCCTCGGCCGAGAGCTTTTTCAGCTGCACGCTGGGGGCGTGCAGGAGTTTGTTGGTCAGGCCCCGGGCCAGTTGGGCCAGCACGTCTTCGGGGTTGCCGCCGTTGGCCAGCAGACGCTGGGCTTTTTGCAGTTCTTCATCACGCAGCCGCTCGCTTTGCTGGCGGTAGGCCTTGAGCACGTCCACCGCAGCCAGCTCGCGCAGGCGCACCATAAAGTCTTCGGCGCCCACCGACACCAGCTCTTCGGCGGCCTGGGCAGCGCCCTGGCGGCTCTTGAGGTTTTCTGCGACCACATCGTGCAGGTCATCGACGGTGTAGAGGTAAACGTCGTCGAGTTCGCCGACTTCGGGCTCGATGTCACGCGGGACGGCGATGTCGACCATGAAGATCGGCTTGTGCCGGCGTTGCTTCAGCGCGCTCTCGACCGCGCCCTTGCCGAGGATCGGCAACTGGCTGGCGGTGGAGCTGATGACGATGTCGCTGTTGGCCAGCTCTTGCGGGATGTCGGCCAGCAGCACGGCATGGGCGCCAAACTGCTCGGCCAGGGTACTGGCGCGCTCCAGGGTCCGGTTGGCCACGACGATACGCCGCACGCCTTGCTCGTGAAGGTGGCGGGCGACCAGGGTGATGGTCTCCCCGGCGCCAATCAGCAGCGCCTGGCTGCGGCCCAGGTCACTGAAGATCTGCCGCGCCAGGCTCACTGCGGCGAACGCCACCGAGACCGGGTTCTCGCCGATCGCGGTGTCGGTGCGCACCTGCTTGGCGGCACTGAAGGTGGCCTGGAACAGGCGCCCGAGCAGCGGGCCGACAGTGCCGGCCTCACGCGCCACGGCGTAGGCGGACTTCATCTGGCCGAGGATCTGCGGCTCGCCAAGCACCAGCGAGTCGAGGCCCGAGGCCACCCGCATCATGTGCCGCACAGCGTCGTGCTCTTCATGGATGTAGGCGCTGGCGCGCAGTTCATCCAGGCTCAGGCGGTGATAATCGGCCAGCCAATGCAGCACCGCGTCGGCAGACAAGTGGTCCTGCTCTATATAAAGCTCGCTACGGTTGCAAGTCGACAGGATCGCCGCTTCACGGCTGGCGGTCAGTCGGCAGAGCTGCTGCAGGGCGTCCACCAGCTGCTCTGGGGTAAACGCCACGCGCTCGCGTACGTCTACCGAGGCAGTCTTATGGTTGATACCAAGTGCAAGAAAGGCCATGCAAGGTCGCTGGTTATGACGAGAAGCCGATAATTGTCCTCTTTCGCAGGTTCCAGAACAACCACCGTTCGCTATTGTCGTGTAGGAGCGGCCTTGTGTCGCGAAAGGGCTGCGCAGCAGCCCCGGTATTTCAGCATGGCTATGGAAACGACTGGGGGCACTTCGCGCCCCTTTCGCGACGCAAGGCCGCTCCTACAGAGGCGGCGGAACCTGCTTGCCCCTGCCATGGTCGCAGTTAACCAAATGCTTCGCAGGTGGGTTTGCCACCGCGCTTGTGTCATCATGCTCCGACCGCCGGTGAGTCCTTTTAAGCCTTTTTATGAACAGACCCTACGCACTGCTGCTTGCCTTCGCCCTGCTCCAGGGTTGCCAGAGCCTGGCCCCGCAAAAAGCCGAGCCTCCCGTTGCCGAGGCGGGCACAGGCGAGGCCGAAAAACCCGTGGTGTACGGTTCGTTCAAGCAAGACACCCTTTATAGCCTGCTGGTCGCGGAGCTGGCCGGCCAGCGCAACCGCTTCGACATCGCCCTGGCCAACTACACCGACCAGGCCGAAAAGACCCAGGACCCTGGCGTCTCCGAGCGTGCCTACCGTATCGCCGAATACCTCGGCGCCGACGAGCCGGCCTTGGACAACGCCCTGGTCTGGGCCCGCAACGACCCGGACAACCTCGACGCCCAACGCGCCGCCGCCATCCAGTTGGCCCGTGCCGGGCGCTACGACGATGCCATGGTGTACATGGAGAAAGTCCTGCAGGGCCAGGGCGATACCCATTTCGACTTCCTCGCCCTGTCCGCCGCCGAGACCGACCAGAGTACTCGCGACGGCTTGCTGCAGAGCTTCGAACGCCTGCTGGTCAAATACCCGGACAACGGCCAACTGGTGTTCGGCAAGGCGCTGCTGCTGAACCAGGACGGCAAGACCGAAGAAGCGCTTGAGCTGCTCGAGGCGCACCCGCCGCAAGACGGCGAGATCGCACCGGTCCTGCTGCGCGCCCGCCTGCTCCAGGCCCTGGACCGCGGCAAAGAGGCCCTGCCCTTGTTGCGCGGTGCGATCCGCGACAACCCGGATGACAAACGCCTGCGCCTGACCTACGCCCGTACCCTGGTCGAGCAGGACCGCATGGCCGATGCCAAAAGCGAGTTCATCAGCTTGGTCCAGCAGTACCCCGAGGACGACGAGCTGCGTTACTCCCTAGCCCTGGTATGCCTGGAAAACAAAGACTGGGATGAGGCCGAAGGCTACCTGCAGGAGCTGATCGAGCGTGACAGCAACGTCGATGCCGCCCACCTGAACCTGGGCCGCATCCGCGAAGAGCGCCACGACCCTGAAGCCGCCTTGCGCGAATACGCCCTGGTCGGCCCCGGCCCCGACTACCTGCCGGCGCAACTGCGCCAGGCCGACATCCTGATTGCCAACGGCCGCGGCAGCGAGGCCTCGCGCCTGCTCGCCGAAGCCCGCGAGGCGCAGCCGGACGTCGCTGTGCAGCTGTACCTGATCGAATCGGAGAGCTACAGCAACAACAACAAGGATGCCCAGGCCAACCAGGTGCTGCAGCAGGCCATCCAACGCTACCCGGACGACCTCAACCTGCTGTACACCCGCGCCATGCTGGCCGAAAAGCGTGACGACCTGCCGCAGATGGAAAAAGACCTGCGCGCCATCATCGCCCGCGAACCCGAAAACGCCATGGCGCTGAACGCCCTGGGTTATACCCTGGCCGACCGCACCACCCGCTACGCCGAAGCCAAGGCGCTGATCGACAAAGCCCACCAGCTGACGCCGGAGGACCCGGCCGTGCTCGACAGCCTGGGCTGGGTCGCTTACCGCCAGGGCAAACTCGACGAAGCCGAAGGCTACCTGCGCCAGGCCCTGGCGCGCTTCCCCGACCATGAAGTGGCCGCTCACCTGGGCGAAGTCCTGTGGGCCAACGGCAAGCGCCGTGAAGCCCGCCAGGTCTGGGCCAAGGCCTTCGAAGCCCAACCCGACAGCCCTATCCTGCGCAAGACCGTACTGCGCCTGACCGGATCAGAGACCCTTTAACGCCATGTTCCTGCGCCATTTCATCACCTTCACCCTGATCGCCCTGCTCGCGGGCTGTGCTGGCTTCGGTAGCCGCGAAGCCCTGCAGGGCCAAGGCGACCCGCAGCAGTGGCGCCAGCACAAGGCGCAACTCAGCACCCTGGATGGCTGGCAGATCAACGGCAAGGTCGGCATCCGCGCCCCGCGCGATTCCGGCAGCGGCACGTTGTTCTGGCTGCAACGCCAGGACTATTACGACATCCGCCTGGCAGGCCCATTGGGCCGTGGCGCCGCCCGCCTGACCGGCCGCCCCGGTGGCGTGGTGCTGGAAGTGGCCAACCAGGGCCGCTACGAAGCGACCAGCCCCGAGGCCCTGCTGGAAGAACAACTGGGCTGGCAATTGCCGGTTTCGCACTTGGTCTGGTGGGTGCGTGGCCTGCCCGCGCCCGACAGCAAGAGCAAGCTGACCCTGGACGGCGACAGCCGCCTGGCCAGCCTCGACCAGGATGGCTGGCAGGTCCAGTACCTGAGCTACACCGAGCAGAATGGCTACTGGCTGCCCGAGCGCCTGAAACTGCACGGCAAGGACCTCGACGTGACCCTGGTGGTCAAGGATTGGCAGCCACGCCAGCTGGGGCACTGATCGATGAGCACGCTCACCCTGCCGGCCCCGGCCAAGCTCAACCTGTGGCTGCACATCATCGGCCGCCGCCCGGACGGTTACCACGAGCTGGAAACCGTCTTCCAGTTCCTCGACCACGCCGACGAATTGACCTTCGCCCTTCGTGAAGACGGCGTAATCCGCCTACACACCGACATCGAGGCAGTGCCCCACGACAGCAACCTGATCGTACGCGCAGCACGCAAACTGCAAGCGCAATCCGGCACAACGCTTGGCGCCGACATCTGGCTGACCAAAGTCTTGCCCATGGGCGGTGGCATCGGTGGCGGCAGCTCGGATGCCGCGACCACCCTGCTGGCGCTGGCGCACTTATGGCAACTGGGCTGGGATGAAGACCGCCTGGCGGCCCTGGGCCTGAGCCTGGGCGCCGACGTGCCGGTATTCGTTCGCGGCCACGCGGCATTCGCCCAGGGCGTCGGCGAACAACTGACCCCGGTCGACCCCGACGAACCCTGGTATGTCGTGCTGGTGCCGCAAGTGTCTGTCAGTACTGTAGAAATTTTTTCACATCCGCAGTTGACACGTGATTCCCTCCCCCTTAAGATGCGCCCCGTTCCCGAGGGAAACAGTCGAAATGACTGCCAACGGGTGGTTGAGCAGCGTTATCCAGAAGTTCGAAACGCATTGAATTCTCTGGGTAAATTCACCGAAGCTCGGCTAACCGGAACTGGAAGTTGTGTGTTTGGGGCCTTCCCAAGCAAAGCCGAAGCTGATAAAGTTCTGGCCCTTCTTTCAGCGACCCAAACAGGGTTTGTGGCGAAAGGAAGCAATATTTCGATGTTGCATCGCAAGCTACAAAGTCTGGTCAAGAAGTCGAGTGCATAGCGCTCGCAGCAACAGATACAGGGGCGTCGCCAAGCGGTAAGGCAGCAGGTTTTGATCCTGCCATGCGTTGGTTCGAATCCAGCCGCCCCTGCCATTTTCCTTATACTCATCCAGGTATACCCTCAGCCTTCAGGTACTGCGCGTGTCCAAGATGATGGTCTTTACGGGGAACGCTAACCCCGATCTGGCTCGGCGTGTCGTACGTCAGCTGCATATCCCTCTCGGTGACGTCTCTGTCGGTAAATTCTCCGACGGCGAGATCAGCACTGAGATCAATGAAAATGTCCGCGGTAAAGACGTCTTCATTATTCAGCCGACCTGTGCCCCGACCAACGATAACCTGATGGAACTGGTAGTGATGGCCGACGCCTTCCGCCGCTCCTCAGCATCCCGAATCACCGCCGTGATTCCTTACTTCGGATACGCCCGCCAGGACCGCCGTCCGCGTTCGGCACGTGTTGCTATCAGCGCCAAAGTCGTCGCTGACATGCTCACTGTCGTAGGTATCGACCGTGTACTCACCGTCGACCTGCACGCTGACCAGATCCAGGGTTTCTTCGATATTCCTGTCGACAACATTTACGGCTCGCCCGTATTGGTCGACGATATCGAAGACCAGCGTTTCGAGAACCTGATGATCGTCTCTCCGGACATCGGTGGTGTCGTGCGCGCACGCGCCGTCGCCAAGTCCCTGGGTGTTGATCTGGGTATCATCGATAAACGCCGCGAAAAGGCTAACCACTCCGAGGTTATGCACATCATCGGCGACGTCGAAGGGCGCACTTGCATCCTGGTAGACGACATGGTCGACACCGCCGGCACCCTGTGCCACGCGGCCAAAGCCCTGAAAGAACACGGCGCTGCCAAGGTTTACGCCTACTGCACGCACCCTGTCCTGTCGGGCCGCGCGATCGAGAACATCGAGAAGTCGGTACTGGACGAGCTGGTGGTGACCAACACCGTTCCGCTGTCCGCCGCTGCTCAAGCCTGTGACCGTATCCGCCAGTTGGATATCGCACCGGTTGTCGCTGAAGCGGTACGCCGCATCAGCAATGAAGAATCGATCAGTGCGATGTTCCGCTAAGCGGAACACGTGTTGATGTGAAGCGCCCCGCCCCAGCATGTGTTGGGGCGGGGCTTTTTTGCCCACCCCGTTTGGCGCTGGTCGCAAACGCCTGCGGGAGATGGCTATTTTGGAGAAGCAAAATGACTGATTTCATCCTGAACGCCCAAAAGCGTACTGACCTGGGGAAAGGTGCGAGCCGCCGCCTGCGTCACTCGCTGAGCATCCCTGCCGTTGTCTACGGTGGCGGTAAAGACGCCGAGTCCCTGACCATCGTGTCGAAGGAAATCGCCAAACTGTTCGAAAACGAAGCTGCCTACAGCCACGTGATCGAGCTGAACGTTGACGGCGTCAAGCAAAACGTCATCGTCAAGGCCATGCAGCGCCACCCAGCCAAGCAATTCATCATGCACGCTGACTTCGTTCGCGTCGTTGCTGGCCAGAAGCTGACCGCCAAGGTTCCGGTTCACTTCATCGGCGAAGAAGCCCCGATCAAGAAAGGCGGCGAGATCTCGCACGTTGTTTCCGAGATCGAAGTTTCTTGCGAAGCCAAAGACCTGCCTGAGTTCATCGAAGTTGACCTGGCCAACGCCGAAGTCGGCAGCATCATCCACCTGTCGGACCTGAAAGCTCCGAAAGGCGTAGAGTTCGTCGCTCTGGCCCACGGTGATGACAAAGCTGTTGCCAACGTTCACGCGCCACGCGTTGCTCCAGAAGCTGAAGGCGCTGCCGAGTAATCCACTCGCACGCCGGTGTTGATCGGGTTACAGTGCCCCGCGCCCTGTAACCCACCAACTCCAAGGAAGAGCCCCTGACGTGACCGCCATCCAGTTGATCGTTGGCCTGGGTAACCCCGGCCCCGAATACGAACAGACCCGGCATAACGCAGGGGCTCTTTTCGTTGAACGCATTGCCAGCGCCCAGCGCGTCTCCTTGACCGCTGACCGCAAGTATTTCGGCCTGACGGCTAAATTCAGCCATCAGGGCAACGACGTTCGTCTGCTCATTCCCACCACCTACATGAACCGCAGCGGCCAGTCCGTGGCGGCCTTGGCCAATTTCTTCCGCATCAAGCCGGAAGCGATCCTGGTGGCGCATGACGAACTCGACCTGCCTCCAGGCGTCGCCAAGCTCAAACGCGGCGGCGGCCATGGTGGGCACAACGGCCTGCGCGACATCATCGCGCAGCTCGGCAACCAGAACGACTTCCACCGCCTGCGGCTTGGCATTGGCCACCCGGGCGACGCCAAACTGGTCTCCAACTTCGTCCTGGGCCGCGCGCCGCGCGCCGAGCAGGAGAAGCTCGATGCCAGCATCGATTTTGCCCTCGGCGTGCTGCCAGATGTCCTCGCTGGCGATTTCGCCAAGGCGATGCGCGAACTGCACAGCCAGAAGGCCTGATTTCCTAGAGAGGGAATACCCATGGGTTTCAATTGCGGCATCGTCGGCCTGCCCAACGTCGGCAAGTCCACCCTGTTCAACGCCCTGACCAAGTCTGGCATCGCGGCGGAGAACTTCCCTTTCTGCACCATCGAGCCGAACAGCGGCATCGTGCCGATGCCCGACGCGCGCCTGGCTGCACTGGCGGAAATCGTCAAGCCTAACCGCATCCTGCCGACCACCATGGAATTCGTCGACATCGCAGGCCTGGTGGCGGGCGCTTCGAAGGGTGAAGGCCTGGGCAACAAGTTCCTCGCCAACATCCGCGAGACCGATGCCATCGCCCACGTGGTGCGCTGCTTCGAAGACGAGAACGTGATTCACGTTTCCAACAGCGTCGACCCCAAGCGTGACATCGAGATCATCGACCTCGAGCTGATCTTCGCCGACCTCGACAGCTGCGAGAAGCAACTGCAGAAGGTTGCCCGCAACGCCAAGGGCGGCGACAAGGAAGCCCTGGCGCAAAAGGCCATCTTGGAAAAGCTGATCCCGCACTTCACCGAAGGCAAGCCAGCGCGCAGCCTGATGAAGCACATGGCTGACGACGAAAAGGCCGTCATCCGTGGCTTCCACCTGCTGACCAGCAAGCCGGTGATGTACATCGCCAACGTCGCTGAAGACGGCTTCGACAACAACCCGCACCTGGACGTAGTCCGTGCCATCGCCGAAGAAGAAGGTGCGGTCGTGGTGCCGGTCTGCAACAAGATCGAAGCGGAAATCGCCGAGCTGGACGACGGTGAAGAGAAAGACATGTTCCTCGAGGCCCTGGGCCTGGAAGAGCCTGGCCTGAACCGCGTGATCCGTGCCGGTTACGAGCTGCTGAACCTGCAGACCTACTTCACTGCCGGTGTGCAGGAAGTCCGCGCCTGGACCGTCCGCGTCGGCGCCACCGCGCCACAGGCCGCCGGTGTTATCCACACCGACTTCGAAAAAGGCTTCATCCGCGCCGAAGTGGTAGCGTATGACGACTTCATCCAGTTCAAGGGTGAAAGCGGCGCCAAGGAAGCCGGTAAATGGCGCCTGGAAGGTAAAGACTACATCGTCAAAGACGGTGACGTGATGCACTTCCGCTTCAACGTCTGATGGGAGCCGTGGGATTCCACGGTCCTTGAAAGACTTCAAAACCCCCGTGATCGCCAATCGATACGGGGGTTTTGTGTTTTTGGGTCACCATTTTCATCCATTGAGATCCGAGCGTTCCTTGACTAGTCTTCCGGGTACGACGCCCATAACCCGATTTCAAAAACCGGGTATGGCGAAAACCGGAGATCAGACGATGCTTACTGATACCCAATGCCGCACCGCGAAGCCCAAGGACAAGCTTTACAAACTCACGGATGGAAAAGGCCTGTATCTCGAGGTCAAACCCAACGGCACCAAAGCGTGGCGTTACCGCTTCAGCATCCGTATCACAGACACCGCCAAGGAAAGCACCTTCGCGGTGGGTGACTATGCCATTGCGCCCCGTGGTGAGAGTGATGAGGACGCCTTGGCACGTCGTAAAGGTCGACGCTTCACACTGGCAGAAGCACGCGAAGAACGCCTCAAAGCCCGAGACCTGGTGAAACAAGGTATCAATCCCGCCAGACATCGACAACTGCTGCGCATCAAGTAGCAGCAAGACAACGCCACTACATTCGAGGCGGTCGCGCGGGAGTGGCTGGCACTCTAAAGACTGGGAAGACATCACAAAGGTCAAGCGCCTAGAAATGCTCGAACGCGTAGTGTTTCCGAAGATTGGTCCGTGGTCGATCAAAAGCATCACCCCCGCCCACATCCTGGACGTGCTCACCACCTCAGCGAAGAAAAACGGCCTGACGGTCGCTGCGGCGGCCAAACGGAACATGTCCGGTATTTTTGAACTCGCCGTCTCGACGCTGCGAGCAGATACAGACCCGGTCTATCCAGTGCGCCGCGCCCTGCCCGCTAACAAAACGCAGCACAAACGTCCGCTGACGACCGATGAAATTGGCCAGCTTTTACGCGACGTGGAAGGCCACTGCGGGCGCCATGAAACCGAAGTCGCCTTTCGCCTGATGTGGCTAACGTTATGCCGCCCAAATGAAGCGGTCGAAGCCCGCTGGGAAGAGTTCGACCTAGACGCGGCTCGCTGGCGTATCCCGGCTGAGCGAATGAAGAAGCGTAAAGAGCACAACGTGCCCCTGCCAACTCAGGCTGTCGCAGTGTTACGAGGCTTGCAAACCGTCACTGGCAAATACGAGCACCTCTTCCCCCATCGAGATGAACGCTCGAAACCCATGGTCGCGGCGTCGTTTCGCCAGATGCTGAAATCCCTGGGCTGGAGTGGGAAGTACAGCCCTCATGCCACCAGGACCACGGGGAGCACCCGCCTCAATGAATTGGGCTATCCGGGAGACTGGATTGAGCGTTAACTTGCCCATGCTGAACCGAACGCGGTGCGACGCACCTACAATCAGGCGGAATACTTGGCAGATCGCACAGTCATGATGCAACAGTGGGCAGATATGCTCGACGCATGGATGCGCGGGGCAACGAATATTACGCCGATCACCAAGAGCATGGCCCGATAATGACGCGTCCACGGTGTGGCGACAGCGGCGACACTGGCGACATCCCACGTGCGACTTGGCCGGCAGCAGGCGACATCGGTGGCGACTGTCGCCGTGGTACGACGTGAACGACGGCTTTTCAGTCAAAGTCCCTGCGCATAGGAAGGCTCCGCATTCCCATGCACAGGGGCTCGCATCAAGAAGGCGACAAACGGCCCATCGTCCACTCACCACCACTCACGGTTACCTCTTTCCGCTATTGAATTTTGGCGCAATGAGCAGTGCCTAACTTGATTGACCCAGCCATCCCACCGGCGCTAGAAAGAAGCCTCGAAGCGCTGCCGCTGGCAGCACCCAGGTGACCCGAACCTTCAAGGTCACGCCGCGTTATGCGGTGGTTCTCCCAAGGGCGATTAGCATCCGGCAGCTCGCCCGGTCACCTTCCAGGTGATGGGTGCTCGCCCTCGTGCGCCAGCTACACCGTACTGCGCTGTCCTGCAGCAACCTAATCGCTTGGCCGATTCTTGCGCCAACTTGCGCCCGTTTCTTTTTCCAGAAAAGAGACGGGCGCTCCTGACACTGCTGCAGCCCTGATCGCACATGGCTTTGCGGCAATCCCCCTCGTGACAATCGGCGTGACAAACGCCGATGTCACCAGCAACAGCGCTGTAGATGATGGCGCCGCAGCCCAAGGAATGGACTGCACCTGACTGACAGTCAGGCATGCCCCGGTCATCGCATTGCTGCTTGCTTGTGGCTCAGGATCTCGCGGCGCTGGTCTCGTCAGTCAGTGCAGCCTCCACCCGCCCACCGCTATCGGTGATCAGGAGGCCAGATCATGAGATGCCCTTGCTCTTGGTCGTAAGGAGCCGCCAGTCCCGCGTCAGTGGACACCCTCACAGGTCGCAGGGGCCTTGATCCCTGATAACACTCAGCATTCTTGGCGGGATGACGTGAGGATGGACTTCAGGCTAGCTAAGAGAGGACACAGATCATGGCTGTAGTTGAAACGCGAGGTGGGTGGAAGGTCAGTCCCAAAACTAGCGAAGCCGGCCCCGTTCAAGCTTCACGAAAACCTGAAGTTGGACACCTCGTCATCGCAAGGGCTATTGTTTGGTAACCTCTACGCTTACCGGTTCACTGAGGATTGTAGCGAGAGGCTACAAGCTTCACCTGGGACGTAGAGGCTGAAGACGGTGATAGATACTAGCCTGGTGGCGAAGCTAAAGGCTGAGAATGCAAGATTGGTCGCCTTGCTGGATGCGCATGGCATCGATTGGCGTCTGCCGGCCGAGCCAGTCAAGATCGAGGTTGTTCAAGCAGAACACACACAACAATTTGGCACAGAAGCAAAGCTTGCCCTATTCCGGAGCTTGTTTCGTGGTAGGACAGACGTTTATCCAATTCGCTGGGAAAGCAAGGCAGGCAAATCAGGATACACACCCGCCTGCGCAAATGAATGGAAACCTGGCGTTTGTGAAAAGCCCCGAATTAAATGCGGGGACTGCGGTAATCGTCAGCTACTTCCTCTCACCGATGAGGTCGTTTATCGCCATCTCGCTGGTGAAGTGGTTATTGGCATCTACCCTCTACTCCCGGATGACACCTGCTATCTTCTGGCGGTCGACTTTGATGAAGCCGAATGGCGTGATGATGCACGAGCCTTCGCTCAGTCGTGTCATGAACTGAACGTACCAATGGCACTGGAAATATCCCGTTCAGGTAAAGGCGCTCATTGCTGGATTTTCTTCAAGCAAAGTGTTCCCGCTCATGATGCCCGACGTCTTGGTGCGGCAATCATCAGCCATGCATGTGAACGTACACGCCAATTGGCACTCACTTCTTATGATCGGTTGTTCCCAAATCAGGACTACATGCCTAAAGGCGGCTTCGGAAATCTCATCGCACTTCCATTGCAAAAGCGAGCCAGAGCTCACAACAACAGCGTTTTTGTCGACAGCGAGCTTGAACCTTATCTCGATCAGTGGGCCTTCTTAGCATCGGTTCAGAAAATGCCTCCGGAGGATATTCCGTTCGTTGTCACCCAAGCGATGGGGAAGCAGGACCCTACAGGAGTCATGTATGTTGACGACGACGGCGATGCAGAACCTTGGAAGGCTCGTGAGTCAAAGTCACCAAAATTGACGTGCCCATTGCCAGCCTCTATCAACGTCACGCTGGCTAACATGATTTACTTTGAAAAGTCGGCGTTGCCGCAACCATTAGCAAACCAGCTTGTCCGGCTAGCCGCGTTTCAAAATCCCGAATTCTACAAAGCTCAAGCCATGCGCATGTCGGTGTGGAACAAGCCGAGAATAATCGGTTGCGCCCAGAACTTCCCCAAACATATTGCGCTGCCACGTGGCTGCCTGGATGCTGCACTGGAGCTGCTAGGGGTAAATGGCATCTCCCCTGAGTTTCAAGATGAACGCTTCGCCGGTGACCCGATTGACGTGAGTTTCCTCGGGACCTTGCGTCCAGACCAGGAAGATGCCATCGGCAAAATGCTGAATCATGATACCGGAATTCTTTGCGCACCTACGGCGTTCGGCAAAACGGTCAGCGCAGCTGCATTGATTGCTAGACGTGGCGTTAACACATTAATACTTGTGCATCGGACCGAATTATTAAGACAGTGGCAAGAACGCGTGCAAGCGTTCTTGGGTGTTGGCAAGGGTGTGGTTGGAACGATTGGGGGCGGAAAAGCAAAACCTACAGGCATCATCGATATTGCCGTAATGCAATCGTTATCGCGAAAAGGTGAGATCAGCGATCACGTAAAAAACTACGGGCAAATTATCGTCGATGAGTGTCATCACCTGTCAGCAGTGTCATTCGAGGCACTACTGAGAACCGCGACTGCGCGATACGTGCTGGGCCTTACGGCAACCCCAGTGCGACGAGATGGGCAACAGCCAATCATTTTCATGCAATGCGGACCGATCCGACACTCTGCCGCTCGACCGGCGAGCGCACCTCATGATCTATCTGTCGTACCTCGACTGCTGCCAAAGCCTGTGGTGGTCCCCGAAGGTTCTGGAATCCAAGACGTTTTTCGGAAGTTAGCAGACGACTCTGAGCGCACAGCCAAAATCGTCTCGGAGATCGAGCTGGCGTACAGCCAAGGTAGAAAAATTCTGGTGCTAACAGAGCGGACGGAGCATGTGGATACCTTGGAGTTGGAGTTGAAGCAGCGCGTGAACAACCTTTTCACACTTCATGGGCGAGTGCCTAAAAAACAACGAATTGCCCGTATGCATGAGCTTGAGTGCCTCCCCCCTGATGCACCACGAGTACTCTTGGCGACGGGAAAACTAGTGGGTGAAGGCTTCGATCATCCGCCATTGGACACGCTGGTGCTGGCAATGCCTATCTCATGGAAGGGAATCCTCCAGCAGTATGCAGGACGGTTGCATCGATCACATGCCGACAAAGCTGACGTGCGAGTGATCGACTTCGTTGACGAGGGGAATGCCGCGCTGGTGAGAATGTGGGATAAGCGCCAAGCAGGTTACAAAGCGATGGGCTACCGCATGACCGACCCCTTGATTACCATGGACTTACTTTGAATACGGTTTGACGGTTCATACGCCACTACTCCGCTGCAATCGCGAAACCATAGTTATCCTCAATATCCGGTTCGTTAGCCGCTTACACTCGAAACCCAATATCAGTCAGGTACTGCTCGGCAGT
The DNA here is from genome assembly GCF_028895205.1 of Pseudomonas sp. ITEM 17296. Lineage (NCBI taxonomy): Bacteria > Pseudomonadati > Pseudomonadota > Gammaproteobacteria > Pseudomonadales > Pseudomonadaceae > Pseudomonas > Pseudomonas sp. ITEM 17296. The sequence goes on from NZ_WJRS01000025.1 coordinate 17,604, forward strand.
AGTGCCCAGACAAAAACGAATGGTGGTAAAAAAACCCGGCCAACGTTGACGGTAATAGCGCTCCGCAAGTGAGCGCAAGGCTTCCTCAGGGCGAATGTTCTGAAGGCGCAAGCTCTTCTTATTGCGTTCTATATCCCAGTGAACACGTAAGCGCGCCTCACACAAGCGAACGCAATTGAGATTGAGCATATCGATTGTGTGCTGCACCAACTCCTGGGTACTAGGGTGCTTGTTCCCCGGCAGCGCCGTGCGGGCACAGGCCTGCTCATCGGGAAGCAATCGTCCTGTACTTCTCTCCAGGAAAAACAGGCTTGGGAAAGAAGGTAAATTTATTGGATTGATGACCCAGCCCTCGCAGCTTTCAGCAAGCTTGCCAGTTCCAATCATCTGATCCTTGTAGGCATCACAACTGAGGTTGGACGGTAACGGATCTAGCGCATAGGGCGCCGGCACATGGCGCTGAGATCCGCCCATGCAGACTGCGATCATGTTCTGCCAATCAAGTGCCCAGTTATGGGCCATCGCGGTATCCGATTTGGGATGAAAATGCTCCACTCGACACTTAAGTGAATCATTGTCGCGGATGTCAATTTCACAGTAGCCACACAGTCCGCCCTGCCCATTGACTAAGCGAAACCGGATAGCCTCGTACGCAGTTCGACCAGTTGCGTCGCCCCGCATCTGATCCCAAGTACTCCGCAAATTCCCTGCACGATACCCCGCCAGCTCATCGGGTTCATCAAGCCTAATGACTTGCTTCATTCACCCAACTCCCACTTACGATTCTCAATCTGAAGATCAGCATCAAGCAGTGCTGGCTCCTGCCCCTGATAGCGCTCATCTAGCTTTTTGCGCAGTTCCAGAGCTCGCGGACTACTCCACTGGTCTCTATCAACCAACGCCAGGTACTCCTTCAACTCTTGAGTCGCAAGGCTGGCTGGAGGACGTACTTCATCAAGACCCAGCACCTGCCGAAGCATACGCTCCGGCTCCGAGCCTTCGGTGCCTGGTGGCGCGGAATAGACCTTATTGTCCTTCAGTATGCGGATGCACTCGGAAGGCACGGACGTCAACACTTGCGGGCTATGAGTGGTTATAACGAACTGGATTTGCGGGAATACTTCTCGCAATTGGGTAAGGATGATTTGCTGCCAACGTGGGTGCAGGTGCATGTCCACTTCGTCGATCAGCACCACGCCGCGTGTTTGCCTTGCTGCATCGCCCCCCAGATGAGGGTTGAGTTTGATACAGCGATAGGCGATATCACCGATCATGGCTAGCACACTTCGGATGCCATCGCTGAGTTGGTCAACATCCAAGGTGCCATGTAGGTCATGGCTGAGTACCAACGAGCTTTCCTGAGTTACGCTGAATTCCAACTGGTGCCATCCGGTCGTCGTACTGAGAAAGCTATCGATGGCTTGCTGAACAACACGAACACGATCTTCTGCAGCCTGCAGTTCCTCAACACGTGCGCGCCTTTCAAGCTGGCGAATTTGCTGTTCGCGCAGACTCTGAAATGCCCAGATGAACCATTCCTTGAAGTGCTTGTAGGATGAGGCCGGATCCAGGCAGTTCAGGTAGGCGAATGTGCGGACATAAAAGTCGGTTTCGCGAGTGTCATCTTTGCCTTTCAAATTTTCAGTCAGGCGCTTCTGCGCCCAGAGCCGCCCAGTACCGTAGTAGCCAAATACCGGCAGATCCAAAGTCGGCTTTTCCGGGTCTCGGATTTGATCCTGGACAGCACCAGCCCACTGCCGCATAAACCCAGTATCTCCCTCATCCTTGGTCTTGGTAGCTCTGGCTTCTTTATCTCGATAGCGAACCCATGTAGAGACTGCCCCGCTACCAAAGTCTCCAGACATAGTTACCCGAGCTGGTAACTGCCGGGCCATATCTCCACTGGTCAAACGCAACAGGCGCACGTCATCAATAGCGATAGCGTTACCAGGGTCATTGAATGCATTACGTGCGAGGTCGAAGCTATTGACAAAGGGCCAGAGCGCGATACGAATAGCATCCAACAGGGTTGATTTGCCCTGGCCATTTTCAGCCACCAATACGGTTAGCTGTGAATGCAAGGGGACTTCCAGATCTGCGTAACAGCGGAAGTTTTCCAGACGCAACAGATCCAGCTTCACAGGCTTTCCTCCGGCTTAATCACTAGGGATAACATCTCACTCAAGTAGCATTTGACTCTGGCAATGTCGAACTCCAGCTCGCTCTTGAATGGATGCTTAATGTAATAAAGGCTACTCACCTATCGGCCATCCACCAGTAAATTGGCAAGAATGTATTTTTCGCCCGGATTGTAGCGGGAGAAGATCTCGTTCTTGGTGTGCTCCGCGATCATCGGATCGAATAGATGCGCCAGTTGGATACACCACGCCTCCAAGGCCAGCTTGAATTCGCTAGCTGGGGCATCAACCGCCAGAGCTTTACTAGCCTGGGCCAGCTCAAGGCGGGGCTCGTCGCTGCGAAGCAGTATCTGGTCACCGTGACCACCGGCACATTTCTGGTAGCCGACGCGGACCGCCGAGTCACCAGCCTTGTCGACACTTGTGCCTTTAACCACCTCGTCGCCATGCAGGCCGCGAATCTGAGCGTCTTTTGCGATGTCCTCCAGACTGGCCATTCGAGTTTCTACAAATTGTCAACTTTATCAGTCTACTTGAATGCCGCCGACCTCGTCACTCGACCCTCTCAGAAAGAAAGCCTCGATACACGACGGCTTGGGCATCTGCTTGACGAGACGTCGGCTCCACCGAGGCAAATTCACCTGGCTTGGCCCGCGCCACGGTTCACAAATGAAGCTGAGCACCGAACTGCTACACACCTTGATACCGGGCTCACCATAGCAGAGAGGTTTGGTCAAATGCCTCAGCGTGCGGAGAAAAACGCAACCGCAGTGACAGCAAAGTCACACGCCACTCAAACCGGGCGCTAAACCGGGTATGACACATATCGACCCGTACTAAAACCCAGACCTTATGAGGCCTAAGCGCTCTGACTTCTGGTTTAACGTCTGACGTTCAGCGTTTGCACGCCGACAAAAGCCTCCGAACGGGGGCTTTTGTGTTTCTGCAGCGTTACAGACGCTGTGGGCGCGGGCTTGCCCGCGAAGCATGCAACGTGGTTTATGGCACCGGCTTCACCGGTGTTCGCGGGTGAACCCGCTCCCACAGGGCCCGCGTTCGCGACCAACTAAGCTGTCTCCAACGGGACCTCAAGCGGTTCATGCCCCCCGCCCCCTGGAGCCTGCACCATGCCCGATACGCCCCCTCCCCCACGCTTCGACTGGCAACGCTGGCTGCCCGGCGTGGTCACCCTGCTTCACTATCAGCGTGCCTGGCTGCCCAGGGACATCGCTGCCGGGCTGGTACTCACCAGCATGCTGGTGCCCGTGGGCATCGCCTACGCCGAAGCCTCTGGCGTACCCGGCATCTACGGCCTCTACGCCACCATCATTCCGCTGCTGGCCTATGCGCTGTTCGGCCCCAGCCGCATCCTGGTATTGGGCCCAGATTCGGCACTGGCCGCGCCCATCCTGGCGGTAGTGGTGCAGTACGCCGCCAACGACCCGCAGCGCGCCATCACCATCGCCAGCATGATGGCCTTGGTCGCTGGGGTGTTCTGCATGGTCGCCGGCCTGCTGCGCCTGGGCTTCATCACCGAATTGCTGTCCAAGCCGATCCGCTATGGCTACATGAACGGCATCGCCTTGACCGTGCTGATCAGCCAACTGCCCAAACTGTTCGGCTTATCCATCGACAGCCAAGGCCCGCTGCGTGACATCTGGGGCCTGATCCAGGCCCTGCTTGCAGGCCAGGGCCACTGGCCCAGCTTCGTCATCGGCGCCGGCAGCCTGGCGCTGATCCTGCTGCTCAAACCCTTCAAGCGCTTGCCCGGCATCCTGATCGCTGTGGTGCTGGCGACACTGGCGGTGAGCCTGCTCGACCTGGACCAGAGCGGCGTCAAAGTCCTCGGCCAGTTACCCCAGGGCCTGCCGGACCTGGTCTTCCCCTGGTTGAGCGATATCGACCTGGTGGAAGTGCTGCTCGGCGGCATCGCGGTGGCGCTGGTGTCATTCGCCGACACCAGCGTGCTGTCGCGCTCCTACGCGGCCCGCCTGAAGATGCCGGTCAACCCGAACCAGGAGATGTTTGGCCTGGGGGTGGCCAACGTGGCCAGCGGGCTGTTCCAGGGCATCCCGATCAGCAGCAGTTCGTCACGCACCCCTGTCGCTGAAGCTGCTGGGGCCAAGACCCAGCTCACCGGCATCATCGGCGCGCTGGCCGTGACCGTTCTGCTGCTGGTGGCGCCCAACCTGATGCATTACCTGCCCAACAGTGCCCTCGCTGCCGTGGTGATCGCCGCCGCACTGGGGCTGTTCGTATTCACTGACCTCAAACGCATCTTCCACATGCAGCAATGGGAGTTCTGGCTGTCGTTTACCTGTTTTGTCGGGGTGGCAGTGTTTGGTGCCATTCCGGGTATCTGCATTGCCGTGGCGATTTCGGTCATCGAATTTCTCTGGGATGGCTGGCGGCCGCATTTTGCAGTGCTCGGCCGGGTGGACGGCACCCGCGGCTACCATGATGTGCAGCGCTACCCGCAAGCCCGGCGCATCCCGGGCCTGGTGCTGCTGCGGTGGGATGCGCCGCTGTTTTTTGCCAATGCCGAGCAGTTCCAGAGCACCGTGCTGGCGGCTGTGGAACAGTCCCCTACCGCCGTGCAACGGTTGGTGATCGCCGCGGAGCCTGTGACCAGCATCGACGTGACCTCTGCAGACATGCTCGCTGAACTGGACCGGGCGCTGGAGGCGCGCGGCGTGGAGTTGCAGTTCGCGGAGATGAAAGACCCGGTGAAAGACAAGATGAAGCGCTTTGAGTTGTTCCAGCACATGGGGGAAAAGGCCTTTCACCCCACCGTCGGTGCTGCGGTGGATGCCTACCTGGAAGACACCGGGGTCGACTGGCAGCCCTAATGCACCCACTGCCGTGCCCTGCGCCGGTCGATCCAGATCAGCAGCGCACTGGCATACACCGACACCGCCAAGAACAGCGCCATGCGCACGGCGAACGCGCGGTAGACATCCTGCCCGGCCGCGCTGTCCTGCACCGACTGCCCCAGCAGTATCAACATCGTAGTCAGGCAACTGACCCAATAGGCCGGGCTATGCCGCGTCGCCACCGCGCGGTACAGCCGCCGGCCCTGCCAAAGCGTGAACAGCAGCACCCACAGGAAAAACATCCAAAGGTGCACGAACAGGCTCAATGCCCCCCACAGCAGGATCGCCAGCAGCCCGGCCAGCAAGGTCGAGCCAATCAGTTCTCGGCTGGCGTTGCGGGCATGGGTCTCGCTGGCTTGCTGACCGAGGCTCACCGACTTCATGATCAGCGGCATGAACGCGTCCGGTGCGATCAGCGCCAGCAAAAAGGCCGGCATGACGATCAGCGTGGCGCGCAGTGCGACCCAGCTGGCCCGTTCAGCGGCGAGCGGCGGCGGTGTCGGTTGCACAGGTGCGTCAGCCGGTTCGGGGAACATCACATGCGCCAGCGCCGTGCCCAAGGTTGCCAGGAGCATGCCTTTGGACAAGGCCTCGACCACCGACAGCGCCAAGGTGAAATCGCTGGTGCCGGCTGCGGCGATCATGGTCAGGCCGATCACCAGCAAGTTGGCCAACAGGCCGTTGCCGCCTTTCAGGGCATAACGCAGCACCAGAAACACGCCAACGCCCACCAGCAACACCCCGCTCACCGGGGCATGGCGCAGCAGAGGAATCAGCAACAGGCCACTGCCACAACTCAGCAGCACCAGCACGGCCAACGCCGGTGCCGCGCGCAACGGCAGTGGCTGGCTACGCATGGCCAACAGCAGCACCGCGAACACGGGTGCCAAAATCGGCACCGGCAAACCAAAACCGAAGCTGACCGCCAGGCACAGCGCCACGCCCCAGGCCAGGCGAAGCGCACGCTGGCGCCGCAGCTCAATAGGCATACGAGAGCCAGCTCATCAGCCACATGAACACCCGGCCAAGCACGTTCAACGGGTTGCCCTCGCTGGGCAGCGCCATCACCTCGGCTTGGCCACCCACCCGCAAGCCGGACTTGTCTTCCAGTTGGTCACGGTCAAGCTCGACAATGACCGGAAAACGTTGGGCCGAGCGCAGCCATTCACGGCTATTCTGCACGCTCGGCAGCGTGCCCGGTGGGTTGCTCTGGCCCACGCTGACGCCATAACCGATGCTGCGTATGCGCCCCTTCAGTACCGTCCCAGGCAGCGCATCGAGCACCACCAGCACCGGTGTGCCGGGGCGCAGGCGGCCGAGGTTGTTCTCGGTCAGGTCGGCGCTGATCCACACGTCATGGATCGCGATCAAGGTCATCATCGGGCTGCCGGCGCCCACGTAGTGGCCCACGTCGGTGCGCAGGTCGGTGATCAACCCGTTGGTATCGGCGCGCACCACCGTTCGCTCCAGGTCCAGGCGGGCCTTTTGCACATTCGCCGCCGCGCTGCGCACCTGCGCATTGTCCGCCTGCGCCCCACCCTGCTGCTCACGTGCCCGCACCACTTCGGCACGGGCAGCCGCGACTTGGCTGATGGCCTGGTCGCGCGTGGCCTGCGCGCCTTCCAGGCGGCGCTGCGAAACCGTGCCGGGGTCTTCCTCGATCAGCCGCTTCAGCCGCTCGGCGTCTTGCCGGGCCTTGCGCTCGTTGGCTTGGGCCGCCATCAACGCCGCCTGGGCCGAGTCGATGCCGGCCGTGTGGGCGCCGATCTGCCGGCCCACCGTGTCGAAGTCGGCTTCGGCGCGAGCCAGGGCAATGCGGTATTGCTCCTGGTCCAGTTCGAACAACACTTCGCCCTTGCGCACTTCCTGGTTATTACCCACGGCCACGCGCTTGACCTGGCCGGCCACCTCGGCGCTCACCGGCACCACGTAGGCTTGCAGGCGAGCCTGCTGGGTGTACGGTGTAAAACGGTCGGCCAGCAGGTACCAGAGCAGGCTCACAGCAATCAGCAGCAATACCCAGCGCAGGCCAAGGTCGGGCGCTTGCGCAGGCGGTGTTTGCGGGGTGTCGGTCATTTTTGCTCACCTGGTGGCTGTGCGCTGGGGGCTGGTTCATCCAGCAAGTCTCCCCAATCGGTGCGTTGCTGCATCTGACGACGCGTGGCCGGGTCGATCGGCGCACGGCCTGGGTCCCAACCACCCCCCAGGGCCTTGTACAAGGTCACCAGGCTGCTGACGGCATTGCCGCGGCTGACCAGGTAGCCATCCTGTTGTTGCAGCAGCAACTGTTGGGCATCGAGCACCCGCTGGAAGTCGGCGAACCCTTCGCGGTACTGCGACATGGCCAGGCTCAACGAGCGCTGCGCGGCTTGCGAAGCTTGATCGCGAATGCCAGCACTTTGCAGCGAGCGCACCAGGCCACTGGCGGCATCGTCAGCCTCACGGGCGGCTTCACGCACACTTTGCTGATACAACTCGATCAATTGCTGCAAGCGCGCGTCCTCGACACGCACGGCGTTCTTGCGCCGGCCGTAGTCGAACGGGTTCCAGATCAGGCTTGGGCCGGCGGCGAGGTCAAGCGTATTGGGCAGGTGGCTGGCCGAGACGAACGTCCAGCCGAGGCTGCCCAACAGGCTCAGCTGTGGATAAAGGTCAGCTTCGGCCACCCCGACCAGTGCCGATTGTGCCGCCACGGCCTGTTCGGCAGCGCGGATGTCTGGGCGCCGCTGCAACAGGCGAGCAGGCACGTCCTGCAGCAGTGCGCGGTCCGGCAGTGGCAACTGGCCGTATTGCGACTGCAGCTCCGGCAGTGGGCCGGGGGGGCGCCCGAGCAGGGAGCAGAGCACGTTGCGCAGGGCGTTGAGCTGGTTCTCGAACTCGGGGATGGTCGCCTGGGTCGCCAAGTACTGCGTGCGGGCCTGCTGCCAATCGAGTTCGTCATGCTCGCCATGGCGGAACAGCCGCTCGGTGATCTCCAGGCTGCGCGCCTGGCGCTTGGCGTTTTCTTCGGCAATGGCAAGGCGCGCCTCGGCGGTACGCAATGCAAAGTAGGTGTCGGCTACCTGCGCACGCAATAGCAACATGGCATCGGCGTAGTTGGCCTGCGAGGCGAAATACAGGGCATCGGCAGACTCGATGGCACGGCTGAAGCGCCCCCAGAAGTCAATTTCCCAGGCGATGTCGAACCCTGCGCTGGACTGCCAGAACACCGAATCGCGGGCAGTGTCGGTGCCAGACTGGTCCTGCTTGAGGTAGAGGCTTTGCGCCCGCACCTGCTGCAACTGCGGGTAACGCCCAGTCTGCACGATGGCCAGCTGTGCACGTGCCTCGGCGATGCGCAGGCCGGCCACGCGCAGGTTGCTGTTGTGGGCGTCGGCTTCTGCAATCAGCGCATCCAGTGTCGGGTCGGCGAACACCCGCCACCACTGGCGAAAGTCCACCGTTGCATCGCGCCGCCCGGCCTGCTCCAGCAAGGGTGTGCCCCACGGGTCCAGCCAGGCCGTTTGCGGGGGGTGAAAGTCTGGCCCGACCTGGGTGCAGCCTGACAGCAAGGCAACCAGGCCCAAGGCGCGACGCCAGGAAGGTGCAGGCATGCCAGGCCCCGGCTCAGGCCGACGGTTCGACAGGGTTTTCGGGTACCTGCAGCGCGACCCATTGCCAGAACAATACGTAGGTCACGCCAAGAATCACCGGGCCGATGAACAGGCCGATAATGCCTTTGACCACCATGCCGCCCAGCGCGCCGATCAGCACCACAGGCATCGGCACATCGACCCCGCGCCCCAGCAGCAGGGGCTTGAGCACATTGTCAGCGAGGCCGGCAACGAAGGTGTAAACGGCAAACACGATGGTCGCCAGGGTGAAGCCCTCGGCATGGAACACGTAGGCGATCACCGGTAGCGTGATCAGCGTGGCCGGCGCCTGGGCAATACCCAGCATGAGGATGGCAATCGCCAACATTCCCGCCCCCGGCACGCCCTTGATGACAAAGCCTACGCCGATCAGCAGCATCTGGATGAAGGCGATGCCGATTACGCCCTGGGCAACAGCGCGAATGGTGGCGGTACACAGTTTGGCAATCGACCTGCCGCGCTGCTCGCCGGATACGCGCATGGCAATGCGCTGCGCCGCCAGCTCGCCACGCGCGCCGAAGGCCATGATCACCCCCGAGATGATGATCGCCGCAATGAACATCAAAAACGCCCGCCCGGCACTGGCTGCGGCCCCCAGCAGCACACGCCCGGCGTCCTTGAGCTGCGGCATCATGCTGTTGAGCACCTCGCTCAGGCTCTCGGATGCTGCCAGCCACAAGGCATACAGGCGCGGCCCGATCAACGGCCAGGAAGCCACCGACTCGGGGGGTGTCGGCACGCTCCACGCGCCGCTCTTGAGCAGCGTCAGCATGCTGTCCACCGACTCGGTGATCGACACCACCACCAGGTAGATCGGCACCAGCAATACCACCAGCACCAGCAGCACCACCAGTATCGCCGCATAGCCGTCCTTGAGCCCCCAGCGCCGCGTGATGCGGCCGTGCAGCGGGTACAGCGTGACGGCCAGGATCACCGCCCACAGCATCAGCTCGAGGAAGGGCTGGAACACCTGGAAGGAGAAGATCACCAGGGCAGCCACCAAGCCTGCCTTGATCAAGACATCGAGCAAGCCCTGCGACAGGGCACTGTCCAGCTTGAAACTCGGCTGCATGCTTCACCTCCGAACAGTCGTACGCCGTCTTGGCGCGAATCAGTGGTCGGTTTCAGGCGTGGGGCGGGTGGCGTCGGGGTCGCGCAACTGTCGGCTCAGGGCCATCATCACCAACGGCACCACCGCCATCGACAGGGTGATGGCCAGCACCAACAGGTCATGCACCTGCTGCTCGAGCACTTGGTGCGCAAGCGCCAGCTTGAACACCACGAACGCAAACTCACCGCCAGACGCTAACACCACCCCCAGGCACAACGCCTGGGGCCGGTTCAGCCCACCGGCCGTACGGCCCAAAGCCACCAACAGCGGCAGCTTGACGCCCACCAGCAACAGCGTGAGCCCCAGCACCGCCAAGGGCATGCCGAACAACAGGCGCAAGTCGGCGCTCATGCCCACGCCGACGAAGAACAGCCCAAGCAACAGGCCTTTGAGGGGTTCGATCTGGGTTTCGAGCTCGTGACGGAACGGCGACTCGGCCATCAACACGCCAGCGAGAAACGCACCAAGCGCCATCGAGATGCCGACATGCTCCATTACCCAAGCGGTGCCCAGTACCACCAGCAACGCGGTAGCGGTAGACAACTCCGGCAACCCGGAGCCGACTGTCCATTTGAAGACCGGGGTCATCAGGTAGCGGCCACCCACAATGATCACACCGATGCCGACCGCCACGCCCACCAGCGGCCACGTCCCTTCATCGGCGCGGCTGACATCCCCGCCCAGCAAGGGCACCACGGCAATCAGGGGGATGGCAGCAATGTCCTGGAACAGCAGAATCGCCACCGCCAGGCGCCCGTGAGGCTTGCCCAGGTCCTTGCGCTCGGCCAGCACCTGCAAGCCAAACGCCGTGGACGACAGGGCCAGTCCCAGCCCCAGCACGACGGCCGCCGCCTTCGATTGGCCGAACAGCCAAAAGGCGAGCAGGCCCAGCACCGCGGCGGTCAGCCCGACCTGCAACGAGCCAACGCCGAACAGCGCCCGGCGCATGGTCCACAGGCGGCGTGGCGAAAGCTCGAGGCCAATGACGAACAGCAGCATCACCACGCCCATCTCTGACAGGCGTGCGACGTTATCCGGGTTACCCAGCAAACCCAGCACCGAAGGGCCGATGAGGATGCCGGCCAGCAGATACCCCGGCACGGCCCCCAGTTTCAAACGCTGCGCCAGTGGCACCAGCAGTACCACGGCCAAGAGGAACACCACCGTTGCCTGGAGCAAGCTGCCGTCATGTGGCATAGGTCTACACCCTGTAGGCTCCCCGCGGGGATGGGGTCAGTAACGCGCTTCGACAACCTTGAACGGATAGTTCACCGCCTTGTACTTGCCGACCTTGCCGCGCTTGGGCAATTTCACGACCTGGTCGCGGGTGATGTCCTTGTAGGGAATGCGGCCGAGCAGGTGGCTGATGATGTTCAGCCGTGCGCGCCGCTTGTCGTTGGAGTGGGCCATGAACCATGGCGCCCAGGAGGAATCCGACGCGGCGAACATGTCATCGCGGGCTTTGGTGTAGTCATCCCAGCGGGTATACGACTTCAAGTCCATCGGGGACAGCTTCCACAGCTTGCGACCGTCATTGATGCGGTCCTGCAGGCGGCGGGTCTGCTCTTCGGCGCTGACCTCCAGCCAGTACTTGATGAGGATGATCCCCGACTCGACCATCATCTTCTCGAACAACGGCACCACAGTGAGAAACTTGTTGGCCTGTTCATCGCTGCAAAACCCCATCACCCGCTCGACACCGGCGCGGTTGTACCAACTGCGGTCGAAGATCACCACCTCGCCTGCAGCAGGCAGATGGCCCAGGTAGCGTTGCACGTACATCTGGGTTTTTTCCCGCTCAGTCGGCGCCGGCAGCGCCACCACACGGAACACCCGCGGGCTGACCCGCTCGGTGAGGGCCTTGATGGTCCCGCCCTTGCCCGCACCATCGCGGCCTTCAAAGACGATACACACCTTCAGGCCCTTGGCCACGACCCATTCCTGCAGCTTTACCAACTCGACGTGAAGGTGCTTGAGCGCCTTCTCGTAGGCCTTGCCGCCCAATTTTTCGGGCTGTGCCTGAGGGTCCTTCTTCCTGGCTGACTTCGACATGGCTCGCTCCCGCTGGCGAATGAAGACTCAGTATGGTCGATCCATGGCGGTTTGCCGCTTCGCTTATTACTCCCGCGCCGAGCCTGCTCAGGCATGGCTTGCTCGGTCTCTGTGTGTAGGAGCAGCCTTGCGCTGCGAAGAGGCCGGTGACTGCCTGAAAGATGCTCTGTGCTACACCGGCCTCTTCGCAGCACAAGGCTGCTCCTACACAGAGCCGTCCGCCGTGCGAGGCAGGGCGCTACTTGGCCAGCTTGTCGTAACTGGTCATCAGGTTGCGGTAATCGGGAAGGTGGTTGGAGAACAGCGTCCCCAGCCCTTCGACGTCATTACGCCAGTCGCGATGCAGCTCGCAGGCCACGCCGAACCAGGTCATCAGTTGTGCCCCGGCAGCCTCCATGCGCCGCCAGGCCGAATCGCGGGTCAATTCGTTGAAGGTGCCAGAGGCGTCGGTGACGACGAACACCTCGAAGCCCTCCTCCAGTGCCGACAGTGCCGGGAACGCGACGCAGACCTCAGTCACTACACCGGCGATCAACAGTTGCTTCTTGCCCGTGGCCTTGACGGCCTTGACGAAGTCTTCGTTGTCCCAGGCGTTGATGTTGCCGGGGCGAGCGATGTAGGGGGCATCGGGGAACTGCGCCTTGAGCTCGGGGACCAACGGGCCGTTGGGGCCGGTTTCGAAGCTGGTGGTGAGGATGGTCGGCAGCTTGAAGTACTGGGCCAGGTCTGCCAGGGCCAGGACGTTGTTCTTGAAGCGGTCCGGGTCGATGTCACGCACCAGCGAAAGCAAACCCGCCTGGTGATCGACCAGCAGGACTGCGGCGTTGTTCTTGTCCAGACGCTTGTATTGGAAGGCCATGGTGAAGCTCCTTGCATCAGCAGATGGGGAGTATCAGCGTAGGCAAGGATCAGAGATGGCGGGGACCGCCAGTCGGGGCGCATGCCGCCGTCAGTATTCACGCCGCTTGCGAAACGCCCAACGCCCCACCAGCACGGTGAAGGTCGCCACCAGTGCCACCAGCACCCAGAAGCCATGTGGGTCGTCCGACAGCGGCACGCCACCGACATTCATGCCGAAAAAGCCGGCGATGATGTTGATGGGCAGCGCCAGCACGGTCACCACCGTCAGGGTGAACAGGGTGCGGTTGGTCTGCTCGTTGAGCTTGGCGGCGATCTCTTCCTGCAGCAACTTGATCCGCTCACCCAGGGCGGTGAGGTCGCTGATCACCAGGGTGAACTCTTCGGTCGCCGCGCGCAGCTGGCGCATGTCCTGTTCCTGCAGCCAGTCCGGTGGGCGGTTGAGCAGGCGCAGCAGGGCCCCAGGCTCGAGCGCCAGCAGGCGCTGCAAGCGCACCAGTACGCGACGCATGCTGCTGAGTTCGGCGCGGTTGTCACTCAGGCGCTGGGACAGCAACTGGTCTTCGATGCGATCGACGCTGGTGGTGGTTTCGCGCACGATCTGGGTCAACACATCGCCCTGGTCGCGCAGCAGATGCACCAGCAATTCGATGGACGAATGGAAGCGCTCGCCTCGCTTGACCGACGAGCGCAGCTTGTCCACCGAATGCAACGGCTGCAAACGCGCGCTGACCAGCAGCTGGCTGCTGGCGCAGGCCCACAGCGTGGAAATGTCCGACGACACCAGGCCGAAGTTGAACACCACATCGTTGACCACCGCCAACAGGGCCGAATCGGCATGTTCGATACGGGTCGACCGGGAGCCCTCGCGCAAGGTTTCGAAAAACGCCTCGGGCAGCGTCAGGTGGGCGCGCAGCCAGCGCTCGCAAGCGGCATGGGCCAGGTTCAGGTGCAGCCATAAAAACTCGTCGGGCTCAGGCGGTTCGCCGAGCTTGCGCAGCAACTGCGCCGAATCGATCTCGCGACCGGGCTGGCCTGGGCGGAAGGCAAAAGCATAAAGCAGGCCGAACAGGTCATGGTCCTGTTGCGGATGCAGCGCGGGATGACCCATTCGAACTCGCAATGAGGCATTGAGGTTGATGGCAGAAAGGTTGCGGGATGTAGGTTGCAGTTCGATGACAGCGGGTTTGGATTTGAAGTGCATGACGCACCTCTTTTGGTGCTGTTGAGATCGAGCGCCGCCCGCGCGGCGCTTCGCAGCACAAGGCTGCTCCTACATCTGTTTCGGGCCAATTATCCTGAGCCATGGGCGCGCGGCTCCTTGGCGCCCGCCTTGATATCGAGACGTACAAACAAGGCAGTCGCGCTCGCAGGCACAGCCGTGACTGGCCCGAAACAAATGGAGCGAGCTTGCTCGCGATGCGCCGCGCGGGCGGCGCCCGATCTCAACAACGCCAAATGAGCTAAGGCGAGCACCCGCCACTCACTTCACACTTTCCTGAACTGATTATTTGCCCCCAGCGATTTTTCCACCCGCCAAGCGCCACCAGAATCGCTCACCACAATCACAAAAAGCGTGAGGCCACTCCCGTGGACCAGACACTCCAGGTACGGCAAGCCGCCGCCGACCTCATCGATGCCTTTGCCAGCAACGACACCGCCCGCTACTTCGCCTGTTTCAGCGAAGACGCCACCTTCCTCTTCCACACCTTGGCGCAGCCGCTGTTGTCGCGTGGCGCTTATGAAGCCGTGTGGGCCCAGTGGCAGGCCGACGGTTTTGCCGTGCTGGCGTGTGAGTCGGGCAATGCGCAAGTGAGCCTGCAAGGTGACGTGGCGATCTTCATGCACGATGTGGCCACGCACATCCGCATCGCCGGTGAAGAGCACCAGCTGGCCGAGCGTGAAACCATCGTCTTTCGCCGCCAGGGCGAGCGCTGGTTGGCCTGCCATGAACACCTGTCGGTCGTCACCACCGCCTGATCCTCTTTTACGCGGCCTTGCCGCTCTGCCATCGCACCCACAATAAGGCCCGCGCACTGCGCCGGGCGACAACAACCGCGCTGGAGTATCACCATGAGCCACTCGACCGGTATCGAGACCAACGGCGTCGAACAGATTCCCGACGACCAACGCCACGCCTCCCCGCTTGACCTGTTCCGCCTGATTTTCGGCGGTGCCAACACCTTTGCCACGGCCGTGCTGGGCAGCTTCCCGGTGCTGTTCGGGTTGTCGTTCCAGGCCGGGGTCTGGGCGATTGTGCTCGGGGTCGGCATCGGTGCCATCATCCTCGCCCCCATGGGCCTGTTCGGTGCGCTCAACGGCACCAACAACGCGGTGTCGTCGGGCGCGCACTTCGGCGTGCACGGGCGTATCGTCGGCTCGTTCCTGTCGCTGCTCACCGCCGTGGCGTTCTTCTCGCTGTCGGTGTGGAGCTCGGGCGATGCCCTGGTGGGTGGCGCCAAACGCCTCGCCGGCCTACCGGAAACCGACCTCACCCTGGGCCTGGCCTATGGCCTGTTCGCGGTGTTGGTCCTGGTGGTGTGCATCTTTGGCTTCCGCTTCATGCTGTGGGTCAACAAGATTGCGGTGTGGGCGTCGAGCTTGCTGTTCTTGCTGGGCATCGCAGCCTTCGCCGGGCCGTTCGATGCGGGCTACGCCGGCAGCGTCAACCTTGGCCAAGCGGGTTTCTGGGCAGCCTTCGTCGGTGCGGCGATCCTGGCCATGAGCAACCCGGTGTCGTTCGGTGCGTTCCTGGGCGACTGGTCGCGCTACATTCCGCGGACCACGCCCAAGTCGCGCATCATGCTGGCGGTGATCGGCGCCCAGGCCGCGACCTTGATCCCGTTCCTGTTCGGCCTGTGCACCGCCACCTTGGTCGCCAGCCAGGCGCCTGACTACATCGCGGCCAACAACTATGTCGGCGGCCTGCTGGCGATCTCGCCGAGCTGGTTCTTCCTGCCGGTGTGCCTGATTGCGGTGATCGGCGGCATGTCCACCGGTACCACCGCGCTGTACGGCACGGGCCTGGACATGTCCAGCGTGTTCCCGCGCCTGCTCAGCCGCGCCGCCGCCACCTTGCTGATCGGCGTGCTGGCGATCGGCTTCATCTTCATCGGCCGCTTCACCTTCAACCTGGTGCAGAGCGTGTCGACCTTCGCCGTGCTGATCATCACCTGCACCAGCCCATGGATGGTGATCATGATCCTCGGCCTGATCACCCGTCGCGGCTTCTACCATGCCGATGACCTGCAGGTGTTCACCCGTGGCCAGCGCGGCGGCCACTACTGGTTCACGCACGGCTGGAACTGGCGCGGCATGGGGGCGTGGATCCCCAGCGCGGCAGTCGGCCTGTGCTTCGTCAACCTGCCGGGTCAGTTCGTTGGCCCGCTGGGCGACCTGGCCGGCGGCATCGACCTGAGCCTGCCGGTAACCCTGGGGCTGGCGGGGGTACTGTACCTCGCCCTGCTCAACCTGTTCCCTGAACCTGCTGGCGTGTATGGGCCCAATGGCCCGCGCTGGGTGCGCTGCAAAAGCACCTCGCATGCGCCGGTAATCACTGCCGAAATGGCCTGACTGGAATTTGCCCATGACCACTTCTCACTACATCGCCGGCCGCTGGGTCGAAGGCCAAGGCAGCGACTGCATCAGCGTCAATGACCCTGCACTGGGCCAGCCCTTCGCCGAATTGATGGCCGCCAGCGTTGCCCAGGTCGACCAAGCCGTGGCCGCCGCGCGCGAAGCCCTGCCGGCCTGGAAGCAGACCAGCGCCAGCGAACGTGCAGCGTACCTGCGCGGTTTCGCCGAGCAACTCGGGCAGCGCCGTGAAGCGTTGATCACCCTGCAGATGCGCAACAACGGCAAGCCGCGCCACGAGGCCGAGATCGACCTGGACGACGCGATTGCCACCTTCAGCTACTACGCCGACCTGGCGGAGCAGTTGCCGCAAAAGAACCGCGACGTGCCCCTGGCCGCGCCCGGCTTCACCGCCCGCACCCGCCTGGAACCGGTCGGCGTGGTCGGCCTGATCGTGCCGTGGAACTTCCCGCTGGTGACCAGCGCCTGGAAGCTCGCCCCCGCCTTGGCCGCAGGCTGCACCGTGGTGCTCAAGCCTTCGGAAGTCACCCCGCTGATCGAGCAGGCTTACGGTCAGATCGCCGAGGCCCTCGGCCTGCCCGCTGGCGTGCTGAACATCGTCAATGGCAAGGCCGAAACCGGCGCGGCGCTGAGCAACCACGCAGGCCTGGACAAGCTGTCGTTCACCGGCAGCAACAGTGTTGGCAGCCAGGTGATGCGCAGCGCTTCTGCCCAATGCCGGCCCGTGACGCTGGAGCTGGGCGGCAAGTCGGCGATCGTGGTGTTCGATGATTGCGACATCGACCAGGCCGTGGAATGGATTGTCGCCGGCATCAGCTGGAACGCCGGGCAGATGTGCTCGGCCACCTCACGCCTGCTGGTGCAGGACGGCATCGCCGATGCGCTGCTGCCGCGCTTGCAGGCGGCACTGGAGAACCTGCGGGTGGGCAACCCGTTGAGCGAAGAAGTGGACATGGGCCCGCTGACCAGCCAGGCACAATGGCTGAAGGTTGCCAGCTACTTTGCCACCGCACGCGAAGAGGGCCTGCAATGCCTGGCCGGCGGCAAAGCGCTGGACCGTGACGGCTGGTTCGTCAGCCCCACGCTGTATGTGGACGTCCCGGCCCACAGCCGCCTGTGGACCGAAGAGATCTTCGGCCCGGTGCTGTGTGCACGGCGCTTCACCACTGAAGCGCAGGCGATCGCCGAAGCCAACGACAGCCGCTTCGGCCTGGTGGCCACGGTCTGCTCTGCCGACCTGGAACGCGCCGAACGCGTTGCCGATGCGCTGGAAGTTGGCCACGTGTGGATCAACTCGGTGCAGGCGGTGTTCGTCGAAACTTCGTGGGGCGGAACCAAAGGCAGCGGCATCGGGCGCGAGCTCGGGCCCTGGGGGTTGTCGGGGTACCTCTCGGTGAAGCATGTGACGCGCTGCCTGGGTTAACCCCAGCAGCTGGTCAAGAAGCCCCTTGCTGACAGATGTCACAAGGGGCTTTTGCTTTGCGCTTGATTCCGTTTCACAAAGGCCCTCATGGCCACGTGACTTTTCAGTCATCGCGCAAAGTCCCACTTCCTGGTACCCCCACAATCACAACACCAGGCCGGACCACCATGCACCCTCAACGCACCGCCTTGCACAACGAACTGCACGCTCGCCCGTCGCTGTATTTCGACGGCCCGGCCCATGTCTTCCACCTCGCCTTGCTCGGCAGCGATGCAGCGTGTGCGGCGCTGCTGCAACGCTGCTGCCCAGAGGCGCAGGACATCAACGCAGCGCAGGGCATTACCCGGCTGGACGGGCACCCGTTCAAATGGGAACGGCACACCGAGTTCTTCACCTTGACCCTGGTGGTGCCCTGCTCCACCGCCAACACCGAGTGGCAAGCCCTGCCACAGGTGCTGGCCGAAGCCATCGCTCCGCAAACGGCGCAGGTGATCAATGCGGTGCAGGTGCTGGTCCGCGACGAACAGGACCTCGACCTGAGCCACTATGGCTTCAAAGACCCCTGCGGCTCCTGTGTGGGTGGTGGCGATGCGTCGGTGTGGAGCGATTTTCGCCTGACCGAGGACGGTACCAACCGCTTCCTGTTCATCAATCGCCGCCTCAATGCCTACCGCCAGGGCCGTATGATCCGGCGCCTGCTGGAGATCGAAACCTACCGCATGATGGCCTCGCTGACCCTGACCACGGCCAAGGCCCTGAGCCAGGAGCTGGACGCCTTCGACAAGACCCTGGTGAGCCTGTCCGAACGCAGCGCCGGGGGCGATGGCCACGACTCCAAGGGGCTGCTCGACGCCATCGCCCTGCTCTCGCGCCAGGTGGTCAGCCATACGGTGAAGACCCGCCACCGCTTCGGCGCTACCCAGGCGTATGCGCAACTGGTGTTCGAGCGATTGGCTGAACTGCGCGAAAGCCACGTGGGCGATTGCCAGCGGTTGGGCGTGTTCATCGAGCGCCGGTTCAAGCCCACGGTGCGTTACTGCGCAGCCACCGAGCAACGGCTGGAGCAGTTGGCGAAGAATGTCGCCAACCTGGGGGACCTGCTGCAGGCCCGGGTGCAGGTGGAGATGGAAGAGCAGAACGCAGAGATCCTGCGCAGCCTCAATGCCCGGGCCGACGCCCAGGTGAAGATTCAGCGGGCGGTGGAGGGGCTGTCGATCATCGCCATCACCTATTACCTGTTGAACCTGTTCAAGCTGCTGTATGGCGGGCTGAACGTGCTGGGGGTGGGGCTGACGGCGAGGGATGGGTTGTTGGCGATGGCGCCGCCAGTGCTGTTAGTGCTGTTGGTGATCCTGGTGAGGATCAGGCAGGCCAAGCAGCATTGAAACCGGGGCTGCTGTGCAGCCCATTCGCGGGCAAGCCCGCGCCTACAGGCCCCTGCTAGCGCAGAACCTGTGGGAGCGGGCTTGCCCGCGAATGGGCCGCACAGCGGCCCCGGCTTCACGCCGGCTCGTCAGCCGGGCGCGCGCCCTCTTGCACCAACACCATGCTTTGCGGCGACGACAGCGGGATACCCTCATCGCGCAACCGGCCAAGAATGGTGAACAGCAGGTCACTGCGCGTGCCCGACACCTGCCGCGGCCCCGCCACGTAACCACTGACGCCAATGACCATGCCGCTGGTGGTCAGGTCCTTGAACGACACCGAACACGCGGGTGCATCCAGAATCGCTTCGTGCTCCTGGTACGCCGCCAGCAGCAACTCCCGCACACGGTTGGCATCGGTTTCCAGCGGCAAGGTCAGGGTAATGCTGACCACCCCAAGGGCATTGCCCATGGTCACGTTGCGCACGTTTTGCGAGATGAACTGCGAGTTGGGCACGATCACCGTCGAGCGGTCGGACATCTGAATCTCGGTGGCGCGCACGTTGATGCGGCGGATATCACCCTCGACACCGGCCAGGCTGACCCAGTCGCCCACCTTTACCGGGCGCTCGGTGAGCAGGATCAGGCCGGAGATGAAGTTCTGCACGATCTGCTGCAGACCAAAACCGATACCGACCGACAGCGCACTCACCACCCAGGTCAGGCTGGTCAGGTTGATGCGCAGGGTTGACATCACCAGCATGGCCAGGAACAGGAAGCCCAGGTAACCCACCAGCGTCACCAGCGAGGCGCGCATGCCGGCGTCCATGTCGGTTTCCGGCAACAGGCGCTCGCTCAACCAGCGCTTGAGCACACGAATACCGAACATGCCGCCGAAGAACATCACCACCGCCAACAGGATGTCCTGCGGCACGATGTTCATGTTGCCGAGCATCTTGCCGCCGGTATCGTCCCAATCCCCCAGGCTGAGCAGCAATTCGCCGGGGCTGGTGCCCGACGGCGTCAAGGCCAGCAGTACCGCCAGGAACAGCAACACAGTGCGACCAATGCCGGCGAGAATCGTGCTGGCCTGGGCCTGATGACGCGGCGCCAGGCCCAGTGTCGACGCCAAGGCCAGGCCACCGGGCTGACGAGGCGACAGCAGGGTCTCGCACAGGTCACCGAGGAAGGTGGTCAACAGGTAGGCACAGGTGGCCACCACGCTGATCCATAGCAACTTGGCGGTCAGGAAGTAGGCCAGGGTCAGGAAGCCGGCCAGCAGTGCCAGCACGATCAGCCCCACCCACACCACGATGACGAAGGGGATCAGCCCCGCCAGGCCGGTCGGGCGCTCCAGGTCATGCTTGCGCAAGGTGCGGCGGTAGCGCAGCAAGGCCACCGAGAAAATCACCGCCACCACCAGCGCGGTCAGGCCGTTGGTGGCCACGGTCAGCGCCAGGCTGGTGCCGATCACGCTGTTGATGCGCTCCTGGGTCAGCAGCACCATCAACGCCAGGGCCAGCAGTTTGGGGAACCAGCCCAGGGCGCTGGCCACTTCATCGTGGATCGGCGGCAGGCGCCAGGACGGGCGCTGCAGCATCAACATGGCGCGGCCCAGGCCCGAAATGAAGGCGCTGAACACCACCAGGGTAAGGATATGGTTGGTCAGGCTGGCGATGTCCGAACCCAGCTCGGCGCTGCTTTCCAGGCCCCAGCGCAGCAGCGACACGGAGCCAGCGATGGTACCCAGCGTCGCCAGGCTGACGCTCAGGGCCAAGGCGCTGCGGCGCAGGCGGCCTTCCGGCAGCCAGCGGATCATGGCGTCTGCCAGCAGGCGTTCGAGCAGGCGACGGACCAAGGTCCAGACCAGGATTGCCGCCACCAAGCTGGTCAGGAACAACCAGCGATGCTCGGCACTGAACGCGCTGGCCACGGCATCGGCCGCCTCACCGCGCAGGTCTCGCAGGCGACTCAGGTCTTCAGCGGTAGGGCGGATCAGCGATTGCCAGAACGCCGGGGTCAGCGGGCTGGTCGCGCGGCTGGTGACCTGCGAGTTGAACTGGCTGCGGCGCAGGTTGACGATCTGCGTGGACAGGTCGCGGGCCGACTGGGTCAGCTTGGTCGCCTGTTCCTGCTCGGCCAATACGGACTTTTTCTGCGCCTCGAGGTCCTTGCGCTGAAGCGTGATGGTCGCGGTCTCGTCCGGCTGGGGCGGGCCAAGCACCTTGAGTTTGTCGTCCAGGCCCTCGACGTCGGTGGTCCGCAGCGCACTGAGTGCATCGGCCTGACGCTGAACCTGCATGGCGGCCTGGCGCAACTGCGAGAGCACGTCGTCATTGGCGTTGCTGGTGACGCCCTGGCGGATCTCGTCGAGTCGGTCATTCAGTTGCTCAAGGCTCGCGTTTTCTTCGAGCACCGGCAGTTCGGCAGCGGCCAGGCTGGAGACTGGCGTGGCCGGTGCGGACCAGGCCGGGGTGGCCAATGCCACCATCAGGGCCAATACGCCTAGGCAATAACGGGCAAGGCTGACACGCCTCATCGAACATTCCTCTATACATTTCGATTTGGCGGGGGATTCTACGCGGCTTGAGGCGATCAGGAGAGTGCCGTTTCTCGCTTGAGCAGTTGCTGCTTGCGCTCGACGCCCCAGCGGTAGCCACTGATATCGCCATCGCGGCGGACCACCCGGTGGCACGGGATGGCCACGGCAATGCGGTTGGCGGCGCAGGCCATGGCCACCGCGCGCACCGCCTTGGGTGCGCCGATACGCTCGGCGATGTCGGTGTAACTGACCCGACAGCCGGCCGGCACCTCGCGCAGGGCCTGCCAGACCCGCTCCTGAAAAGCCGTGCCTTGTACATCCAAAGGCAGCGCCAGGCCCAGTGCCGGCGCTTCGACAAAGCCCACCACCTCGGCGACCACGCGTTCATATTCGTTGTCGCCGCCTATCAGCCGGGCATTGGGGAACTGGTCCTGCAACGCGTGCAGCAGTAGTTCGGGGTCATCACCCAGCAGGATCGCGCAAATGCCCTTCTCGCTCTGCGCCACCAATATCGCCCCCAGCGAACACTGGCCCAGCGCAAAGCGAATGGTCGCCCCCTGCCCGCCGGCACGGTAGGCCTTGGGGCGCATGCCCAGGCGTTGCTCGGCACTTTCGTAGAAGCGGCTGTTGGAGTTGTAGCCGGCGTCATAGATGGCATCGGTGACTGAGCGCTGGTCATTGTCCAGGTGCTCGCGCAGGCGCCTGGCACGAAACGCCGAAGCGTAAGCCTTGGGGGTCAAGCCCGTTTCGGCCTTGAACAGGCGGTGCAGGTGAAAGGGGCTGACGGCCAGTTGTGCGCTGAGTTGGTCGAGATTCGGCGAAATCTCGTCGCCCTCGAGCAGGCGGCAGGCGCGGGTGACCAGTTCGCTACGCCGGGTTGCAGTGGCACGGCTCGCGCTGGTGCAACGCTTGCAGGCCCGGTAACCCGCAGATTCGGCGGCGGCGGCATCGCTGTAGAACTCGACGTTATCGCGCTTGGCCATGCGCGCTCTGCAACCAGGGCGGCAGTAGATACCGGTGGTGCGCACGGCGTAGACGAAGTGACCGGCGGCGTTGCCGTCGCGAGCCTGCACGGCCTGCCAACGTTGTTCGGAGGTTGTGTAGGGTTTCATCGCGGGATACCTCTTATCTTTATCGCCTGTACCGGCCTCTTCGCGGGCAAGCCCGCTCCCACAAGGTCTCCACTGTCGTCGGGACCCGTGGTGTACCTGTGGGAGCGGGCTTGCCCGCGAAGAGGCCGGTGCAGGCACAGCAAATACCTCAGGCCCGCCACAGGTACCAGGCCGCCACGGTCCGGAACGGGCGCCAGCCACCGCCCAGCGAGCGCATCTGCGCCGGCGTCGGTGCTTTCTCCAGCCCCTTGAGCCGACGATACCCCTCACGCACCGCGAAGTCGTCGACCGGCAGAATGTCCGAACGCTCAAGGCAATAGATCAGCAACATCTCCACCGTCCAGCGCCCTACCCCGCGCAAGGCCACCAGGCGCTCGATCAACGCGTCATCGGGCATGGCCAGCGCCTCCTCGCGGCTGGGCACCACACCCGCTAGGCGGGCCTGGGCAATGCCCTGAACCGTGGCTGCCTTGCTCGCCGAAAAGCCGCACGCACGCATCGCCTCTGGCGTTACGGCCAGCAATTGCTGCGGTGCGGGAAAGCCGCCTTCAGGGAACAGCGCCAACAGCCGACCCAAAATCGACTCGGCAGCGCGTGCATGCAACTGCTGGTAGGCAATCGCCCGTACCAGCGCCTCATAAGGCTCGCGTCCCGGCGTCGCCTGGTGCAGGCACGGCCCGATCGCTGCAATATGCCGCGCCCAGTCCGGGTCCGAGTCGGCCAGGTAGCGGGCAGCTTCCCGGTAGGCTTCGGGCGAAAGGTCAGCCAGGATCATAGCGGCTCCAACACGTCGACTAGAGGCCTAGCTTAGCCCAACCGTTCATCGGCGAAACGCCGGATCTTGCGCGGCTAATTCCTGGCATACCATTGCTCTGCGGCGCGTTACCCGCATAGAATTGAGAACTATTCACAATCGCGCACGCTCACGGGATCAGGCCTTCGATACGATGCAGATCAACGACACGCTCAAGCCCACCGAGGTCGCTCTGCTCTATCAGTCCCACCACGCCTGGCTAAGTAGCTGGCTGCGCAGCCGGGTCGGGTGCCATGAGCATGCCGCCGACCTGGCCCAGGATACCTTCGTCCGGGTGTTGCGTGCCCGTCAGGCCTCACCGCTCAAGGAGCCCCGCGCCTACCTCAGCGCCATCGCCCGGGGGCTGATGATCGACCAGTTCCGCCGCCGCGCCCTGGAGCGGGCCTACCAGGAAAGCCTGGCCCACCTGCCGGAAGCCGAAGTGCCCAGCGAGGAACACCGGCTGGTCATCCTCGATACGCTGGAACGCCTCGACCGCGCCCTGCAGGCGCTGAAGCCGCGGGTGCGGCAGGCCTTTCTGCTGGCCCAGATCGACGGGCTGAGCATCGCGCAGATCGCCCAGCAGCTGGATGTGTCCCGCGCGACCATCGAGCGCGACTTGGCCAAGGCTTTGGGTGTCTGCTACCGGTTGCGCTATGTCGAACGCTGAGAACGCCCCCGCGCAAACCCAAGTCGACCAGGCCATCGACTGGCTGGTGAAACTGCGCTTCGACACCCCCAGCCCGCGTACCGAGCGGCAATTCCAGCAATGGCTGGCCAGCCACCCACAAAACCCTCAGGCCTGGCAGCGTGTCAGCAGCCTCAGCGACGAGCTGGCCGGGCTGCCCAAGGCACTGAGCCGACGCACCCTCGACGCCAGCCAGCGCCAGCACAGCAGGAGCCGAGACCACCTCAAGCTGCTGGCGCTGTTGGCCGTTGGCGGCAGCCTGGGCTGGGCCGCACGCGCGCCCTTGGGCCTGCCGCAGCTACTGGCCGACAGCAGCACCGCGGCGGGTGAGCGTCGGCAATTGCAAGGCAGTGATGGCAGCCGTATCCAGCTCAACACCGCCAGTGCCATCGACCTGCACTACAGCAGCGAACAACGACTGCTCGAACTGATACGGGGCGAGGTCAGCCTGGACGCCAACGCCAACGACAGCCGCCCCTTCCGCATCGATACCCGTGTCGGCACCTTGGGCACACTCGACGGCCAACTGCTGCTGCGCGAAAACGACAATGGCTTGCTGGTGGCCGTACGCCGTGGCGAAGTCACGCTGTTCCCCGCGTCGCCTTCAGCGCGGTTGGTACAGGCTGGCGAAACCTTGCAGGTGCAGGCTAACGGCAGCTTGCAGGCCGTGAGCCTGCGCAGCGACCCGTGGGGCTGGACCGACGGGGTGCTCAGCGTGCAGCAGATGCCGCTGGGCGAATTCGCGGCCGAACTGGCGCGCTACCGCCCGGGCCTGCTGCGCTGCGCCGACGAAGTGGCACACCTCAAAGTCTCCGGCACCTACCAGCTGGCCGATACTGGGCAGATTCTACAATTGCTCACGCGCAGCCTGCCGGTGCGGGTCGAATACCGCACACGCTATTGGGTGAGCATCGACGCCGCCTGAACCCCGCGTGGTCAGTCCGCCACCGCGCGCAGGCGCCCTGCCCGCCGGTACGACTGCCGGGCAAAACAGACGAACAACCCTGCCATGATCGCCAGCGCCATCGGCAACCCGTGCGGTGCCACATCCATCGCCGCGCCACTGACCAGCGGCCCGATCAGGCTGCCCACACCCCACAGCAAGCCGACGCTGGCATTGGCCGTGACCAGGTCCTGCCCTTTGAAGCGCTGCCCGATCAGCACCAGCGCCAAGGTGTAGATGCCCCCCGCCACTGCGCCCAGCACCACCAGCAGCGGCCACAGCAACCAGGTCATCTGCAGCAGCCACGGCAGGCCGATGCCGATCAGCATCGCCACCAGGCCACACACCAGGTGCAGCCCGGTGCGCTCGACCCGGTCGGCCAACCAGCCCAAAGGCAGCTGGAACAGCATGTCGCCAGCAAACACCACCGTCACCATCAGCGCCGCCACACCCACGGCAAAGCCGTGGCTGGTGGCGTACACCGGCAACAGCGACAGCACCACGGCGTCGAAGAAGGAGAAGAACAGCACCGCCACGCACAAGGCCGGCGCCACGCGGAAGAACCCGGCCAGGCCGAAGCTTTTTTCGCCTTCTTCATGCTCGACGTAGTCGTTGGGCACGGTCAGCACGATGCACAGCAGCGCCAGGCCATAGCAGGCGGTGACCACGCCGGTGATCCAGGGGCTGTCGGCGCCCAGCACGGCCAGCATTGCCGGGCCGAGTACCTGGAAGCCGGTAAAGCTGGTGGCGTACAGGGCCATGATTTTGCCGCGGTTGTGCTCGGGGCACAGCTCGTTGACCCAGGACTCGCCGAGAATGATGGCGATACCCATGCCGATGCCCAGGCCCAAGCGCAGCAACGCCAGCAACCAGATCGAGTCGAAAGCCGACTCCAGCAAGGCGATGCTGACGGTGCACAGGCTGAAGCACAGTAAGTAGATGGTGCGCCGGGTCAGGCGCCGGCAGCAGGCGTCGACCATGAACGCCGAAAGCATCATCCCGGCTGCCGGGATGGCCGAAATAATGCCGATTTCCAGCGTGCCTGCGCCGGCCTCATGCAGGCGCAACGACACCAACGGCAAGCTGGCCCCCAGGCTGAAGCCCACCACCGACACGGCGAACAACAGGCCCGCCAGCAAACGCATGTTCATTTACCACTCCTTGCAAACCGAAAAGACGAGCAAACACGAGCGCGCACGCCGGGACGGCGGACGACGCAAAAGCGCGGATCAGTTCAGGGCAAGGTGTGGCGAGAAGGTGAAGGCAAACAGCACGCTGCGCCGACGCTTGAGCACCGTGTCGCTCGGCCACGCACGACGCAGGGCCTGGAGTGCAGGCTGGCGAGCAGGTGGGAGGGACGGGTTACGGCGCATTGCTTTGACTACGCAGGTTGGAGAAAAGAGGCGGCACTCTAGGCTAACGGTGGTCGGGCCGTCAATCGTCAGGGGGCCCGCCGCACGACCTATTCCGGCCGGCCCTGTGCTCGGCAAGGGGGCTCCTTGCAGGAGCGACTGTCCTGCGCAATTTCTAAAAATTGACGTGGGAGCGGGCTTGCCCCGCGAACACCGGCGAAGCCGGTGCCATGCACCGCGTAGCCCCATTCGCGGGACAAGCCCGCTCCCACCGGGTCCTCACAAGGTCTGAGCCTGCGTAGTTACCTGTGGGAGCAACTGCCTTCTTGTGGAAGCTGGCCTTGCCGGCGATTGGGCTGCGCAGCAGCCCCTTACAGGCTCAACGCTTGCCGGTAGACGGCAGGAACACCGCCAACAACCCGAACAACGGCAGGAACGAGCACACGCCATACACGTACTCGATACCGCGCAGGTCCGCGACATAACCCAGCAGCGCCGCGCCTATGCCGCCGAAGCCGAACATCAGCCCGAAGAAGATCCCGGCAATCATGCCCACGCTGCCCGGCACCAGCTCCTGCGCATACACCACGATGGCCGAAAACGCCGAGGCCAGGATGAAGCCGATCACCACGCTCAGCACGGTGGTCCAGAACAGGTCGGCATAAGGCAGCGCCAGGGTGAACGGTGTCACGCCCAGAATCGAGAACCAGATCACCGCCTTGCGCCCGATACGGTCACCGATCGGCCCGCCGAAGAAGGTACCGGCCGCCACCGCGCCCAGGAACAGGAACAGGTGCAGCTGCGAGCTGGCCACCGAGACGTCGAACTTTTCGATCAGGTAGAAGGTGAAGTAGCTGGTGAAGCTGGCCATGTAGAAGTACTTCGAGAACACCAACAGGCCCAGCACGATCAGCGCCGCGATCACCCGCTTGCGCGAGATGCCATGGGTGGCCTGCACCGCCTTGCGGGCCTTGGCCTGGTTGAGGTGCTCCTTGTACCAGCTGCGCAGCATCAGGGTCACGGCGAAGAAGAACAGCCCCGCCAGGCCAAACCAGGCCACGTGCGTTTGCCCGAACGGGATGACGATCGCCGCCGCCAGCAGTGGCCCCAGCGCCGAGCCGGTGTTGCCGCCTACCTGGAAGGTCGATTGGGCCAGACCAAAACGCCCGCCCGAGGCCAGCCGCGCGATGCGCGAGGTTTCTGGGTGGAAGGTGGATGAACCAATGCCCACCAGCGCCGAGGCCAGCAGAATCATCGGGAAGCTGCCGACAAAGGCCAGCATCACGATCCCCACCAGCGTGCACAGGGTGCCCATCGGCAGCAGGTTGGGTGCGGGCCGGCGGTCGGTAAAGAAGCCGACCCAAGGCTGCAGCAGCGAGGCGGTTATCTGGAATGTCAGGGTGATCATGCCGATCTGGGCGAAGCTCAGGTCGTAGTTGGCCTTGAGCATCGGGTAGATCGCCGGCAGCACCGACTGGATCAGGTCATTGATCAAGTGCGCCAGGGCGCAGAAGCCGATGATGCGCATCACCAACGGGTTGGCAGGGTTCGCCGCTGCGCTGGTGGACGCTGTGGAGGTGCTACTGATGGCCATGTGCCTGAATCTCCGTCCGCAGGTTTGGGATCCGATTATCGGGAAACAAATAGATACATAGCTACCTTTTTTATCCCTCCGTCGAAACGTACTTGTAAATGGTTCTCAATATAATTAGCATCCTCGACTCATTCCCCTGTCATCGTTGGGCGAAACGGCCCCTATCGTGAGCAGACCGATCCCATGAGCCCGATGCCCGCCAAGCAACTCCAGCCCGACCCTCAGCAGGAAGCCCTGGAGTGGTTTTCCCGTTTGCGTCAGCCCGGCTGTGACGAAGGCGAACGCCAGGTGTTTGCCGCCTGGTGCCAGGCGCCGCAGAACGCCCAAGCCTACGCTGAACTGGAAACCTTTTGGCAACAGCTGCAACCGCCACCGGCACGGCCCCGACCGCGGCAGATAAACACGCGCCGCAGCCACCTGGGCAAATGGCTGGCGCTGCTGTTTTTGCTGGTGCTGGGCGCTTTGGCCTACTTGTACTGGCCACTGATGCAACGCCTGGGCAGCGAACTGCACACCGACGTGGGCGAACGCCGCAGCTTGCGCCTGCCCGACGGCTCGACCCTGCACCTGGACAGCGCCAGCGCGATGAACGTCGACCTGCGTGGCCGTACCCGCCAGTTGCACCTGGTACAAGGCCAGGTCTACCTGGAGGTCCTGCTCGACGGCCGGGCCATGGAGGTAGAAGTGGGCGAGGCGCGCATCCAGGTATTTGGCACCCGCCTGCAAATCGCGCGCTATGCGCACCACGACGAGCTGGTTGTGCTCAGTGGTAAGGCCATGGTTGTGCAAGCCGGGGAGCAGCGCCTGGTCTCGGCGGGTGAACGGGTGAGCTTCGACGGCACACGGATCGACACTGTGCAAAAGGCCGATCCGAAGACCACCGACAGCTGGCGTAACGGCCGCCTGCGCGCCACCGATATGCCGCTTGGGCAGGTGCTGGAACGCCTGGCCGGCTACCAGGGCGAACGCCTGTGGATACTCGACGATCACACCGCCCATCGGCGCGTGAGCGGCGATTTCAACCTCGACCGCCCTGCCGAAAGCCTCGCCGCACTGGCCAGCGCCCAGCAATTGCAGCTGCACAGCATGCTCGGGCACTGGCTGATCGTTCGCTGAAGGCGGGCCTGGCGGCTAAGTTTTTGAAAGCGTGCAAATTTTTTTTGAAATGAGTGTTGACAGAGGGGCATCACAAGGGAATAATGCGCGCCATTGGCTACATAGCTCAGTTGGTTAGAGCATAGCATTCATAATGCTGGGGTCCGGGGTTCAAGTCCCTGTGTAGCCACCAAACACGATAAAGGGCTTACCGAAAGGTAGGCCCTTTTTCTTTGCCTGCGAAAAAGTTGCGGCGTCTCCGGCAACTGGCGGGCAACCCTCTTCCCGCTACCGATCCGCAGCTCGGCCAACGCCTAACCCAGTGCGATGCGCTAAACCCACACAGCTGTAAGCAACGCTAGCACTGCCACCAAGGCCAGCATTTTCATTGCCAGAGCCGTACGCGCGGCAGGCGCATGCTCGTGCAAATAGGTCTGGGTTTCCTGCATGCGCTTAAAGGCTTCAATGTGCTCTTCGTCTTGGGCCAACCAGACACGAAAAGCCTTGCGCTCGCGGCCACTCGGCTGGCCGTTAAGGCGCACCAGCCATTCGACGGCTTCGTGAAGGATTTCGGGGCTCATAGCGGTGCCCCATTGAGGCATTGGCGCAACCACACCCGCTGCCACTGGTGACAGCACCTGCACCAGTCATCCAGGCAGTCTGCGGCGGGAACTGGAGGTATTTTCATCGCGAGGCTTCGCAAATGGGAATGATTCTATTCTAAATTGCCACTACCCGACATGCAATCACCGGCTTGACGCAGGTTTTCACTTGCCCGTCCGAAGGATCCTGCCTGATGCGATCACATCGCTACAACTGATAGAAATACCAGGTGCCCACCCTGCCCTGTCAGCGCACACTCGCCATTACAACTGCCAGACCAAGGCCGATCAGCGCCAGGCCAATCACTCGGTCCATCATGACTTGCCGCTCGATCATCGCCTTGCGCAATGCCGTGCTGGAGAAGAACACCGCCACCAGGCTGAACCACACCCAATGGGCAAACGACATGAACGCGCCGTAAGCGAAGTCCAGCGCCAGCGGGCTGCCCGGCTGCACCACCTGGGTGTAGGCGCTGATGACGAAGAGCATGGTCTTGGGGTTCAGGGCATTGGTCAGAAACCCCGTGCGCAGTGCCGCCCACAGGCTGGCGCCGGTGTTTTGGCCGATGCCGTCGAGGCGGATGCGCATGGTGTTGGTCAGCGATTTGTAGCCTAGGTAGATCAGGTACCCAGCACCGACGACCTTCATGAACAGGAACAGGGATGGGCTCTGGCTGATGATCACGGCGATGCCCAGCACCGTATACAGCACATGCACCTGCACACCCAAGGCGATCCCCACGGCAGCCGCCAGTCCGGCTTTACGGCCCTGTGCATAACTGCTGCGGGTGACCATCGCGAAGTCGGCCCCCGGGCTGATGACGGCAAGGATGGTAAACAGGGCGACGGCGATGAGTTCGGTCATTGGCGGGTCTCGATTGGCGATGAAAATGCACAGACGCGCCGATTATCCTGGGCTTATGGGCCGCTAAAAATCGATTTATAGTGGCGGATATTCGATAGTTTTTCTCACAGAGGTGCAGTGCTTGTACTGGCCTCTTCGCGGGCAAGCCCGCTCCTACAGGTGCTGTGCACACTTCATGAGTGCGCGATCCTTGTGGGAGGGCTTGCCCGCGAAGAGGCCGGAACAGGCACCACAAAACCATGAAACTGCCCCCTCTCAACGCCTTCCGCTACTTCGACATTGCCGCCGAAACCGAAAGCTTCGTGCGCGCCGCCGAGCGCTTGCATGTCACCCACGGCGCGGTCAGCCGGCAGGTACGGCTGCTTGAGGAAAGCCTCGGTATCGAACTGTTCGAACGCCGCAACCGGGCCATCTTCCTCACCGCCGCCGGCCGTGCGCTGCATGGCACCACCCAGGCCATGTTCGAACAGCTCGACGGCGCCGTGCAGCGCCTGCAACAGCAGGAGCGCGACAACGTGCTGGTGCTCTCCTGCGAGCCCACCATCGCCATGCGCTGGCTGATCCCGCGCCTGCCGCGCTTCCACAGCGCCAACCCCGACCTGCAATTGCATCTGGTAGCCGCCGGTGGGCCGCTGGACTTCGCGCGAAGCGGCGTCGACCTGGCGCTGCGCCGCGATGACTTCCACTGGGACCGCCAACTGCATCACCGCAAGATCTGCGACGAATGGATCGGCCCAGTCTGCCGTACCGGCGACGCCACCGGCCTGGACGGCCAGCGCTTGCTGCACAGCCGCACCCGGCCCAGCGCATGGCCCACCTGGCTGCGCTTGAGCGAACGACGGGCCGGGCACACCGAGCGCAGCGACTATGAGCATTTCTATTTGTCGATCCAGGCCGCCAGCGCGGGCCTGGGCCTGGCCATGGGGTCAGCCCTGATGGTGCGCGACGAGCTCGACAGCGGCCAATTGCAGGCCCCTTTCGGCTTCTTGCGCGACGGCTCTGCCTACCACCTGCTCAGCCCGCAGCCACTGGACGAGGGTGGCAAGCGCCAGCGCTTCGCCGAATGGGTGATCGACGAATGCCAGGCCTGCCTGGCTCACTTGGGTTTGATACAGAACGACGACCCGGCGCTGCCATCGCCACCCCAGGTGCGGTAGCCGGCCGTGTCGACATGAATACGACCTGACGGGTAGCGGCCCAGGCCCATGTTCCAGGCTTGGCCATGCTGTTGCCAGAAACGGCACAACGGGTTGGGGTCGGCCCAGGCCGGCAACAGCATATCGACGGCGAAGGTGCGGGTGTGGGCGCTGTTGGCGGCGCCACCAGCGCAGACGTTCAGGCGCGGGTCACGGTAGGCAGAAACCACCTCGAACTGGCGCAGGATGCCTTGATCGCCGAGGGTTTTGAGCAGCGACAGTGTCGAGCGCACCGCAGGCCATTGGCTGGCCGGCGGCACCGCAAACGGCGACGCCCGGCACAGCTTCCAGTCCGAGGCCGAGCGAAGCAGTTGGTGAATAGGCACCACCCCGTACAAGCGGGCGTCTACCAGCATCTCGCGGAACGGGCGAGTTTGATGATCGCCAGCCCATTGGGCGAACATCCACACGTCGCGGTCATCGGCCCGCGCCGCATTGACCGCCCACATCCCCGCCACCAGCAGTAGCCACTTCGTCCCTGTCATCCCTGTTCCCCTGCTGTGCGATATCACGCACTCTGTTTCAATTCATGTAAGCAGAAACGCAGGGCAACACACTTTCTTGGCATTTACGCCACGCGGTTTTTGCATTCTCGGCCATCATGAGCCCACTACTCAGCCCCGTACGCGATTATTCAGTTCGTCGGCTGTTGGGGTGAAAAAACCGGCCTAGCGCCTAATGCTGTTCACTTAAGTTATCCATCGCCTGTATTGGGGCCGCTTTGCGGCCCATCGCGGCACAAGGCCGCTCCCACAATGTACGCGCATGCCCTGTAAATAGGGGCATAACGCGGTCGGTGTGGGAGCGGCCTTGTGCCGCGATGGGCCGCAGAGCGGCCCCGGCATTCTTAAGTGAACAGCATTAGGCCTAGCGCCGGTTTTTTCGTTTTCAGGGTAATGAAAACCTTGCGTACTGCCTGCTTTCCATCAATTTCCAGATCCGTCCCAACAAAGAAGAAACCGGCAATCAAGCCTGATTACGGGTAGCTACGTGCGGCCTTCTACTCCAACGCCCGCAACCGATACTGCGGCGGCAGTTGGGCGAACCCGCTGATGGTGGTGTCCAGGCTCTTCCAACGCCCGTCCTTGATGCCGTAGATGCAGCCATGCACCGACAGCTCCTGCCCACGGTGCCAGGCGTTCTGCACGATGCTGGTGTGGGCCACGTTGGCGACCTGCTGGATCACGTTCAGCTCGCACAGGCGATCGACCTGCGCCTCTTCTGTTTCAAGCTTGGCCAGCTCACCGCGCTTTTCGTAGTACAAGTCGCGAATCGAACGCAGCCAGCCGTCGATCAAGCCTAGCTGGCGGTCCTGCATGGCGGCGCGCACGCCGCCGCAGCCGTAGTGGCCGGTGACCAGGATGTGTTTGACCTTGAGCACTTCGACGGCGTACTGGATCACCGACAGGCAGTTAAGGTCGGTGTGCAGCACGACGTTGGCGACATTGCGGTGGACGAACAGGTCGCCGGGCAGCATGCCGACGATCTCGTTGGCCGGCACCCGCGCATCGGAGCAGCCGATCCAGAGGAATTCCGGGGTTTGCTGACGGGCCAGTTTGGCGAAGA
Organism: Pseudomonas sp. ITEM 17296; assembly: GCF_028895205.1. Lineage (NCBI taxonomy): Bacteria > Pseudomonadati > Pseudomonadota > Gammaproteobacteria > Pseudomonadales > Pseudomonadaceae > Pseudomonas > Pseudomonas sp. ITEM 17296. The sequence goes on from NZ_WJRS01000025.1 coordinate 50,997, forward strand.
AATCGGGGTCACGCTGGGTGATGGCATCGGCCCAGCGCGCATTGTTGTCGATCAGTTCCTGCAGGTCGTGCATGGTCTTGCCTCATCAGGTTGTACCTGTGTGACTGGACCTGCGCCTGAGGGGTCACTCCTCGAACAGGGTGCAGGCCATCACCAGGGCATCTTCACGGCCACCTGCGACCGGGTAGTAGTCGCGGCGGCGGCCGATTTCGTTGAACCCGTAGCGCTCGTACAACCGATACGCCGACTGGTTGCTGGCGCGCACCTCGAGGAAGCACTCCCGGCCATTGAGCTGGTAAGCCCGCGCCATCAGGTGCTCGAGCAGACGCAGGCCCAGGCCACACCCCTGGTTCTCGGGTTTGACGGTGATGTTGAGCAGGTGCGCCTCGTCGATGATCACGTTGATCACGCCGTGGCCGACCTGCTGCTGGCCATCGAACATCAGCCACACTTCGTAGGACTTGAGCGCATCCTGAAAGATTCCGCGGGTCCAGGGATGACTGAACGCGGCATATTCGATCTTAAGCACGGCATCCAGATCCGCCTCGGTCATCGGGCGGAAACTGATCGATTCACTCATTCAACGCTCTTCCAGCGCGCCATCAGCTGGCGCATGGCTTTCCAGACGTCCGCCTTGCGCTGCGGCTCGTCCATCAACAGTTCAAGGCCCGGCAAGGCCCAGGCGTCGCCCAGGCCCTCGAGCTTCAGTACTTGGTAGTAGGTGTGCGCATCGGCATTGCCGGCGAAGCGCAGCGCGGGCAGGCCGATCAGCCACAAGCAGTTGCACGGGGCTTCTTCCAGGCGCGCCTGGATGAACCCCTGGACAAAATCGCGTGCAGCGTCCGGGCCCTGGTCCATGTTGCCGCGCACCAGCAACGGCCAGCGGACCGGCTCGCCGATGATCTGCGGGGCGTCGGGCAGGCCGGCGGCGCGCAGCATGTCCTTGAGCAGCAGGTAGGACGGGTCGCGGCTCTGGAAGGGCTGACCGGTGGCCAGTTCCACCAACAGCAGGCAACTGCCGGCGCGCAGCAACTGCAGCGAGAAACGTGGCGGCGGCACCGGAGCCGGGCGCGGTGCGGGCGCTTCTGGCTCAGCTTCGGCTGGCTTGGCGGCGGGCTTTGCGGTGCTGCCAGGGCGCGGAATTTCGATTTTCGGGCGTTCGCCAGAGCGTGCCTGAGGGGCGGCTGGCGCCGGCTGGTTGGCCGCTGGTGCAGGCCTGACCTCGAAGTCGATGTCTTCGACCGGCGCCACCGGCAATAACAGTTCGGGGCGCGACGGTGCGGCGAACGGCAGTTCGGCGCGCGGCAGCCAGTGCACCACTTGCATGGCGGAGAGGTAGGCGCGACGACGGGGTTCGGTCAGCACTGGGCGGGTATCCGGAGGGTTGAAACAATCGGGCATTCTAACGCGTACGCCTTGGGTTTTGCAGTGTTGTTGAGATCGAGCGCCGCCCGCGCGGCGCATCGCGAGCAACGCTCGCTCCTACGTTTGTTTTTGGCCAATAACGCCTGTGACAGGTGCGCGCGAACGCCTTGTTTGTTCGACGCGATATCGCGCCATGCGCCAAGGCGGTCGCGCGCATTGACCCCAGGAGTAATTGGCCCGAAACAAACGTAGGAGCGAGCGTTGCTCGCGATGCGCCGCGCGGGCGGCGCTCGATCTCACAGGCGCCAAAGCGCTCCCGCCATACCCCTAAAAAACCAAGGGACATCTCTCATTACAGACCAAGGGGTGAAATCCTCCCCCCTGGATGCAGTACAATCGCCCCCTTTTTCTTGGCAACGAGTCGAAGCCAATGATCGAACCCAAGCGCGTCCTGCGCGCCCTAGCCGAACACTGGGCCCTGATCGAGCCACTGTGCGAACGTTTCGACCAGGGCACCCTGAGCCTGGTCGAACTGCGCCAGCATGTGGCCCGCCAGCAGGTCGAAAGCACCCCGCAGGACATCACCCAGCTACTCGACGTGTGGATCCGCCTGGATATCCTGGTCCCGGTGGCCAAGAGCCCGAACCGCTTCGAGCTCAACGCCCAGATCCACGACTTCCTCGCCTACCTGCGCCGTGAACACCGCTTGGGCCTGTGCCTGGAGATCGAAGCCTACCTGCGCCACCTGGAGCGCCTCGCCGGGCATATCCAGGACGCCTTCGACAACCGCGACAGCGACGACCTGGCGCGCCAGCTGCGCCTGCTCGACATGCGCGTGCGCGATGTGCTCAAAAAGCTCGACAACGACGAGCAGGCACTGGTGGCCGTGGCCGAACGGGCCAAGACCAGCAACCGGCAGATCCCGCTGCGCCAGCGCTACGCCGAAGTCCTCGCAACCTGGGACGAATACGTCGAGCCGATGATCCAGCTGGTCAACGCCGACGGCGCCTTCGAACAAGGCGTGCGCAAGGTCGAGACCGTGCTGCTGCGCCTGCTGGGCGAACAGGCGCGCCTCGGCCACCTGGTCGACGACGACATGCTGCTGCGCACCCACGCGCGCATTCTGGAAATGCAAACCAGCGCCCAGCTGACCCTGCGCCACGCCCGTGAATTGCTGCTGCCCCTGCGCGAAGAAGCGCGCCGGCACAACGCCGTGACCCGTGGCGCTGCGTTGGCCCTGTCGGTGATCCGCCGCAAGGGCATCGATGCCGTGCCGCAGGCGGCCATGCCGATGTTCACTCGGCCGCAGAGCACCTTCCTCGGCAGTGCCAGCCAGGTCGAGGCCTATGTTTACGCTTTGGCCCGTTTCGAGCCCAAGCCTGCGCGCTTCCCCAAGGCGCACAAGACCGACAAAGACCCGATGCCGCGCGCGCCACGTACGGTCAAGGAAATGCTCGAACGCTGCGAGCAGGCCCTGCCGCTGCCCGACCTGATGGTCTGGCTGCTGGACCAGGAGCCCGAAGGCGCCACCGACGAACTGCTGTACTGGTTCTCGCGCCTGTCCCGAGAAAAGCGCTTCAAGCGCGAGCGCCTCGAGCGCCGTGACTACACCACCCACGAACACCTGGTCAGCCTGCGCTCGTTCGCCCTGACGTCCAGCCGTGAAGACGTCGCCCGAACGACTGCCGAATCCAACGCGAGCCCAGCCAATGCATCTTGATCTTTCCGAACTGTCCCAGCTCGCGCCGATCTTCCGCGAGCTGTTCAAAGGTTTCCACGTCAGCCGCCGTGACCCGGAACTGTACGCTCAGCTGTCGAACTTCCAGGACCAGTACCGCACCCTGTTCAAGGCCTTGGGCTTCGAGCTGGTGTGCGACACCCGTGGCTTCTATTACTTCGTGCCCGAGCTTGCCGCCGCGCAGGTCAACAAGACCGCCCAGCGCCTGTCGTTGTTCACCTTCATCCTGGTCGAGCACCTGGCCGACCAAGGCCGCGACCCGATGGCCGTGCTCGACGGCGGCAGCATCGGCCGCGACGAGCTGCCCTCGCTGCTGGACAAGTACCGCGACCTGTTCCTGCAGGCCGAGGTGCAAACCGTTGAAGAGCTCGAAGAGAAAATCCTCCGACGCATGACCCAGCTCGGCTTCGCCCATGAGGAAGGCGGCATCTACCGCTTCCTGCCGCCGATGCACCGCTTCCTCGATGTGTGCCTGTCGGTCCAGCAGGACCGCGACCTGGCTGCCACCCTGCACAGCGACCTGCCCTTGCCGACACCGGTACTGGTCGAGGAAGAAAGCCCGGAACAACTCAACCGCACCGACGACCCACTCGACCTGTCGCCATTCGAAGGCGACGAGAGCGAAGAGGACGCCCTGGCCCGGGCCATCCGCGAAGAGCAACAGGAGATTGACGCATGAGCCAGGAACGCTACGGCATCCGCCGCTTTGCATTGCTCAACACCGCCGGCTACAGCCTCGGCCTGTTCCCGCTGGAACACCCGCTGTCGGTGTACGGCGCCAACAACCTGGGTAAATCGGCGTCGATCAACGCCCTGCAGTTCCCGATTTTGGCGCGCATGTCTGACATGAGCTTCGGCAAGTACAGCCTGGAGCAGTCGCGTCGTTTCTACTTCGCCAGCGATACGTCGTACATTCTCTGCGAACTGAACCTGCCCCACGGCCCGCACGTGATCGGTGTGGTCGGCCGCGGCCCGGGTGGCGGTTTCGGCCACCAGTTCTTCGCCTACAAAGGCGAGCTGGACCTGGCCCACTACCAGAAGAACGACACCTGCCTGCGCCAGAAGGAGCTGTTCACCAACCTGGAGCGCCTGGGCCTGAAGGCCTACGAGCTCAAGCCCGACGAACTGCGCCGGCTGCTGGTCGGCGGCCACACCTCGGTGCCGCTGGACCTGACCATGATCCCGCTGCGCTCGACCAGCGAGCAAAGCCTGAAAACCTTCCGCGCGCTGTTCATCAACCTGCTGCACATGCGCGAAATCACTGCCGCCAAGCTCAAGCAGCTGTTCCTCGATGCCTTCGAGCACAGCCTGCGCTCGGGCAGCGTCGACTACATCGCAGCCTGTGAAGAAGCCTTCCGCGACGTGCGCCGCATGGAGCAGGACTACAACGCCCTGGTCGCCGCCGGCCCACTGGTCGAAGCCCTGGCCGGTGGCGTGGCCCAACGCGACATCCTGCGCGGCAAGCTGCACCGCCTTTCGCCACTGCTCGACAACCTGCTGGGCACTTGGCAGGAATACGCCATGGCGCGCAAGGAAGAGCTGGTCATCCAGTCCGAGCACTACCGCGGCGAACAGGACCGGTTGCAGAACGACCAACGTGGCGGTACCCAGGAGCTGATGCGCCTGGAACGTGAAATCACCGGCATCCAGCGCTGGCTTGGCGAGCTGTCAGTGCTCAAGCACCGCTTCGCCCTGGTCGATGACGTCAAGGTGCTGGAGCAGCAGTTGCTGGCCGCCAAAGACGCCCACGACGAACTGGCCGGCGCGCTGGCCCAATCGCGGCAGTTCTCGGCCGAAGACCTGGACGAGCGCGTACGCGACCTGGAAAAACGCCTCAAGCAGGTCCGCCAGCAGCTCGACCACGCCGACAACAACAGCTACGCCCGCCTGCGCGAAGAATTCTCGCAGCAGGATGTCGACCGCCTCATGCGCCTGTTCAACGGTGCCCTGTTCAGCCTGCCGCTGGGCGAGCGCGGTATCGAATTGGACGACAGCGACCTGTGGGTAAAATCGCTGGAAGCCGTGCTCGACGGGTTCAAGGGCGAGCGTTTCGAAGCGCCCGGCCTGTCTATCGACCTGTCGCACATCGACCCACCGGCCTTGCAGGCCCTGGCCGACCGCGCCGCCCTTCGCGACCAGAAAGAGCGCCTGGAAAAAGAACTCAAGCAGCTCAAGACCCAGCAGGCCGTGGCCGCCGACCGCTCCGCCTCCAAGGCGCAGACCGAAACCCTGTACCAAGCGGTACTGGACGCGCAAAAAGCCTTGGAAGACTTCCGCCGCAGCGAAACCCTGGCCGCCGAAGAGCCCGAGAAACTGGAGCAGCTGTCGCAACTGGAAGCCGCCCAAGACGAGCTCAAGCGCTCCAGCGACGCCTTCACCGAACGCGTCCAGCAACTGTCGGCCAAGCTGCAACTGGTCGGCCGGCAGATCGGCGACCTCGAGTCCAAGCAACGCACCCTGGAAGACGCCCTGCGTCGCCGCCAGCTGTTGCCGGCCGACCTGCCCTACGGCACGCCGTTCATGGAGGCGATCGACGACTCGATGGACAACCTGCTGCCGATGCTCAATGACTACCAGGACAGCTGGCAGGGCCTGCAGCGGGTGGATAACCAGATCGAAGCGCTGTACGCCCAGGTGCGCCTCAAGGGCGTGGCCAAGTTCGACAGCGAAGACGACATGGAGCGCCGCCTGCAACTGCTGGTCAACGCCTATGCGCACCGCACCGACGAGGCCCTGACCCTGGCCAAGGCACGCCGCGCGGCCGTCACCGACATCGCCCGGACCCTGCGCAACATCCGCAGCGACTACGACAGCCTCGAGCACCAGCTGGCCCTGTTCAACCGCGAGATCAACAAGCGCCAGGTGTCCAACCTGGAGAGCTTCCGCGTGGTGCTGGCGCCGAACAAAGAGGCGCTCAAGCACATCGACCAGATCATCCACAGCGCCGGCCAGTACGAGGAAGGCGAGACCCTGTCGGTGTTCGACCTGACCCAAAGCTCGGACCAGGACCACAAGAACGAAGAAGCCAAAGAGTACCTGGCACGGCTGGTGGCGGCCAACCACAACCAGCTGGGCCTCAAGGACCTGTTCGAGCTGGCGTTCGAGATCACCAAGGTCAATGGCCAGCCGGTGATCCACGCCGACATCGACGGCGCCGCGTCCAACGGCACCACCATGACCATCAAGGCGCTGACCAACATGTACTTGTTGCTGCACCTGATGGACCGCGACCTGGCCGGGCGCATTCGCTTGCCGTACTACCTCGACGAGGCGGCAGACATCGACGAACGCAACCAGGCGGCACTGCTGGAGACCAGCTTGCAGCTGGGCTTCGTGCCGATTCTGGCGAGTGTGAAGCCGCAGGTGTCGGCCAAGGTGGCGATCGACCTGGAAGGTGGCAGCGGGCCGAATGGCATCTACATCGACGAGGCGGACTGGAAGTTCATCAGCCGGCTGGATGAGGTGAAGGCGGATGTGCGCGAGGATCAGGCTGAGGCGTTGGCCTGATTGTTGTGAACGGAGGCCAAAGGCCTCCCGGCTTTTACTGGGCGCTATCAGTGAGCCCAGGGCAAAATCGGAATCGCCGTCACTGCATTCTGCGGGCTGCCTTCGATCATGCGGTCGCTGTACACCAGGTACACCAGGGTATTGCGCTTCTTGTCGAGAAAACGCACCACCTGCATGGTTTTGAACACCAACGAGGTGCGTTCCTTGAACACTTCCTCGCCATCTTTCAACTCACCCTTGAAGTTGATCGGCCCCACCTGACGGCAGGCAATCGACGCTTCTGCCCGATCCTCGGCCAGGCCCAAGCCACCCTTCACGCCGCCGGTCTTGGCCCGCGACAGGTAACAGGTCACGCCCTCGACCTTGGGGTCATCGAATGCCTCGACCACGATGCGGTCGTTCGGCCCGACGAACTTGAACACGGTCGACACCTGGCCGACCTCCTCGGCACCGGCCAGCATCGGCAACGCCAACGCTGCCACGGCGATCATCCTTTTCAACATGCCCACGCCCTCAAACCAGAACCAGGTTGTCACGGTGCACCAGCTCAGGCTCCGCGCTGTAGCCCAAGATGCTTTCGATGGCATCGGACGGCTGGCCAATGATTTTTTGCGCCTCAAGGGCGCTGTAGTTGGCCAAACCGCGGGCCACTTCCAAGCCATCAGGGCCGACGCACACCACCATCTCGCCACGACGGAAACTGCCCTGCACGGTCTTCACGCCCACCGGCAACAGGCTCTTGTTGGCCTGGCGCAGCGCCTGCACGGCACCGGCGTCCAGCACCAGCGTGCCACGGGTTTGCAGGTGCCCGGCCAGCCACTGTTTGCGCGCTGCAAGCATGCCGCGCTCAGGCGATAGCAAAGTCCCGAGGCGCTCGCCCGTCTTGAGGCGGTCGAGCACGCGCTCGATACGGCCACCGATGATGATAGTGTGGGCGCCGGAACGTGCCGCCAGGCGCGCCGCGCGCAGCTTGGTCTGCATGCCGCCACGGCCCAGGGCGCCGCCGGTGCCACCGGCCACGGCGTCGAGCGACGGGTCGTCGGCGCGAGCTTCGTAGATCAGCTGGGCTTCGGGGTTGTTGCGCGGGTCGGCGTCGAACATGCCGTCACGGTCGGTGAGAATCACCAGCAGGTCGGCTTCCACCAGGTTGGCCACCAGCGCGGCCAAGGTGTCGTTGTCGCCGAAGCGGATCTCGTCGGTGACCACGGTGTCGTTCTCGTTGATCACCGGCACCACGCCCAAGTCGACCAGCGTGCGCAAGGTGCTGCGGGCGTTGAGGTAACGCTTGCGGTCAGACAGGTCGTCATGGGTCAGCAGAATTTGCGCGGTGTGCTTGCCGTGCTCGCCGAAGCTCGACTCCCAGGCCTGCACCAGGCGCATCTGGCCGATCGACGCGGCCGCCTGCAGCTCGTTCATCGCGCTCGGTCGCGAGGTCCAGCCCAACTGGCTCATGCCAGCTGCCACGGCCCCCGAAGAGACCAGCACCAACTCCACGCCTGCTTCACGCAGCGCGACCATCTGCTCGACCCAAACGGCCATTGCGCCGCGATCGAGGCCCTTGCCATCGGCGGTCAGCAGAGCACTGCCAATCTTCACGACCCAGCGCTTGGCGCCCGTCACCTTGCTTCGCATCTTCTTCCAACCTATGTCGAATCTGTAGAGACCGTAGATACAAAAACGCCGCTCCAGAGAGCGGCGTTTAGTGTACTGCAACCGGTCAGTCGCGCACGTAAATGATTTCTGGGCCGTCTTCGTCGTCCTCGAAATCATCATCCCAACCGTCATCGTCGCCGATGTCGTGGACGCTCTTGACGCCAGTGCGACGCAGGGTGCGGGCGTCGTCCAGGGCCTGCAACTGAGCACGGGCTTCGTCTTCGATGCGCTGATCGAGGTCGGCCAGCTCTTCGGCGTAGGCCGGGTCGTTGGCCAGGCGATCGGCGCGGTCTTCGAGGTAGCGCATCAGGTCGTGGCTGAGCTTGTCGGTGCCCTGCTTGGAGATGGCCGAGATCACGTAGACCGGGCCTTCCCACTGCAGACGCTCGACCACTTCCTTGACCCGCTCGTCGCGCTCGTCTTCCATGACCATGTCGGCCTTGTTCAGCACCAGCCAGCGCTCACGCTCGGCCAGCGACGGGCTGAAGCGGGTCAGCTCGTTGACGATCACTTCGGCGGCATCGGCCGGGCTGCTTTCGTCCAGCGGCGCCATGTCGACCAGGTGCAGCAGCACACGGGTACGTGCCAAGTGCTTAAGGAAGCGGATACCCAGGCCGGCACCGTCGGAAGCGCCTTCGATCAGGCCAGGGATGTCGGCGATGACGAAGCTCTTCCAGCGGTCGACGCTGACCACACCCAGGTTCGGCACCAGGGTAGTGAACGGGTAGTCGGCGACTTTCGGCTTGGCGGCCGACACCGAACGGATGAAGGTGCTCTTGCCAGCGTTCGGCAGGCCGAGCAGGCCGACGTCGGCCAGTACCTTCATTTCCATTTTCAGGTCGCGCTGATCACCCGGCTTGCCTGGGGTGGTCTGGCGCGGCGCACGGTTGGTGCTGGACTTGAAACGGGTGTTGCCCAGGCCATGCCAGCCGCCTTGGGCGACCATCAGTTTCTGGCCAGGGGTGATCAGGTCACCGATCACTTCCTGGGTGGTGGCGTCGATCACCGTGGTGCCGACCGGCACGCGCAGGAACAGGTCTTCACCCTTCTTGCCGGTGCAGTCAGTGCTGCCACCGTTGGCGCCACGCTGGGCCTCGTGGTGACGGGTGTAGCGGTAGTCGACCAGGGTGTTGAGGTTTTCGTCGGCGACCATGTAGACCGAACCGCCGTCACCGCCATCACCCCCGTTAGGGCCACCGTTTTCGATGAATTTTTCGCGACGGAAGCTCATGCAACCGTTACCGCCGTCACCGGCTTTGACTCGAATCGATACTTCGTCAACAAACTTCATTAAAACCGCCTCTCGTCGGCAGACGAGCTGAATACTTAAAAAACCTGAGGCTCTTGCAAAAATGAGCGCGGCGGCCCCGTACGACCGTAGAAACCCACGCCGGCAGCCCATACAAACAGCTTTGCAAGAGGCTCACCACAAACGAAAAAGCCCCGTCGCATGACGGGGCTTCTGGAGCGACGTCGCGATTAAGCGGCGACGATGCTCACGTAACGGCGGTTGAACTCGCCTTTCTTCTCGAACTTGATCACGCCTTCGATCTTGGCGAACAGGGTGTGATCCTTGCCCATGCCAACGCCGTAACCGGCGTGGAACTGGGTGCCGCGCTGACGGACGATGATGTTGCCGGCCTTGACGACCTGGCTGCCATACATCTTCACGCCAAGGCGTTTCGATTCTGAGTCGCGACCGTTACGGGTACTACCACCAGCCTTCTTGTGAGCCATGGTTCAATTCTCCAAATAAATTCAGGGGATCTAGGGGATTAAGCCTGGATGCCGGTGATTTTGATCTCGGTGAACCACTGGCGGTGGCCCATACGCTTCATGTGGTGCTTACGGCGACGGAACTTGATGATGCGGACTTTATCGTGACGGCCTTGCGAAACGACTTCTGCAACAACTTTAGCGCCAGCGACGACTGGTGCGCCGATGGTGACTTCTTCACCGTTGGCAACCAGCAGAACGCGATCGAAAGTCACGGATTCGCCAGTGGCGACTTCCAGTTTTTCGATCTTGAGGAATTCACCTTCAGCGACTTTGTACTGCTTGCCGCCGGTAACGATTACTGCGTAAGACATGGTATTTCTCCGATAATCCTGCTCACCCAGCGCTTTATATATTGAGTATTGGCTGGCATGGCTGCATGGGGCTGGAACGGCCCGGTGCAATTGCGTAAGGCAGGTGCTGCCCAGGAAGTTAGGGTGCGCGATTGTACGCAACCCCGGTTTTGCTTGCAAGTACCGCCCCGGTGGCGCTGGCACCGCGCCTTGACACACCGGGACCCGCGACCTAGCATGCCGCGCAACGTCAATGGAGCAGCCGATGCAACCCCAAACCTTCTACCGCGCGGTGGCTGATGATTTCAGCGCCGTCGACGAGATCATCAAGAAGCAGCTGACCTCGCGCGTGCCGCTGGTATCGAAGATCGGCGACTATATCACGTCGGCCGGTGGCAAGCGCCTGCGTCCCCTGCTGGTCCTGCTCTGCGGCAAGGCCCTGGGCCGCGAAGGCGACGACCTGCGCCTGCTGGCAGCGACCATCGAATTCCTGCACACCGCCACCCTGCTGCACGACGACGTCGTCGACATGTCGGGCATGCGCCGTGGCCGTTCCACCGCCAACGCGCTGTGGGGCAACGCGCCAAGCGTGCTGGTAGGTGACTTCCTTTATTCGCGCTCGTTCGAAATGATGGTCGAACTGGGTTCGATGCCGGTCATGCAGATCCTCTCCAAGGCCACCCGCGTCATCGCCGAGGGTGAAGTGCTGCAGCTGTCGCGTGTTCGCGATGCCAGCACCACGGAAGAGGTGTACATGGAGGTCATCCGCGGCAAGACCGCCATGCTGTTCGAAGCCTCGACCCACAGCGCCGCCGCGCTGGCCGGCGCCAGCGAAGCACAGCGCGAGGCCCTGCGCACCTTCGGTGACCACCTGGGCGTGGCCTTCCAGCTGGTCGACGACCTGCTGGACTACAAGGGCGATTCGCAGACCCTCGGCAAAAACGTCGGTGACGACCTGGCCGAAGGCAAGCCGACCCTGCCGCTGATCTACACCATGCGCGAAGGCACGCCTGAACAGGCTGCACTGGTGCGCAAGGCCATTCAGAAGGGCGGCCTGGAAGACCTCGAGCAGATTCGCGTAGCGGTCGAAGCCTCGGGCGCGCTGGACTATACCGCACAGATGGCACGCGACTACGTGGCCAAGGCCATCGAGTGCCTGGAAGTGCTGCCGGCCAGCGAGTATCGCGATGCATTGATCGAGCTGAGCGAGTTTGCGGTAGCGCGTACGCACTAAGACAGCGTCGCCCTCTTCGCGGGACAAGCCCGCTCCCACAGGTACACCACTGCCCTTGAGCTGGGTGGAGAACCTGTGGGAGCGGGCTTGTCCCGCGAATGCTTTTGTACGGACAAAAACACTTCCCGCTTAAAACCTTATACAATATGGGCCTTTAACCGCCTGTCTGTTTAAGGAACCGAAGTGAGCACTCTGCCGCCCTGCCCCAAATGCAATTCCGAATACACCTATGAGGATGGCAGCCAGCTGATCTGCCCCGAATGCGCCCACGAGTGGTCGGCCAACGGCGAAGCCGAAGCCGCCAGCGATGACGTGGTGAAAAAGGATTCGGTCGGCAACGTCCTGCAGGACGGCGATACCGTCACCGTGATCAAGGACCTCAAGGTCAAGGGCTCGTCCCTGGTGGTCAAAGTAGGCACCAAGGTCAAGAACATCCGCCTGTGCGACGGCGACCACGACATCGACTGCAAGATCGACGGCATCGGCGCCATGAAGCTGAAGTCCGAGTTCGTACGCAAGGTCTGACAACGCTGTGCGACGGGGCTGCCTTTCAGGCGGCCCTGACAGATCCTGCAACAGGGTCACTGCACCGTCCGGCAAAAATACGCCAATAGCCCCTTGCTATTTTGATAATAAGAATTATTCTCATTGGAATTGCTGTCCAAGGAGAATAGCCATGACTTATCTGATCGACGCCTGGCTCGAACGCCCTCACCCTTACCTGCGCATCCTGCATCGCGAGACTGGCGAAGTCTGTGCTGTGCTTGAAGAAGAAGCGCTCGATGAACTGCGAGACCAGGGCGACCTGGACATGAGCGGGCTGAATTCGAGTGAGCCTGGGGTGCTCAAGGAGCTGGTGCGGAATTTGTTTCTGTTTTGCTATGCGCGGGCGTTGCGCCCTGGGGGGACAGACTGGAATTGATGTTTGCAGGCCCGGCCTCTTCGCGGGGCAAGCCCGCTCCCACAAAGACCTCTCTGCTCATCTTGAGTATCTCTGTGGGAGCGGGCTTGCCCCGCGAATGGGCCGCAATGCGGCCCCAGCGGTCTTACAGAACGTCGAGCAGCTCGACGTCAAACACCAGGACGCTGTGCGGCGGGATGCTGCCAACGCCTTGGGCGCCGTAGGCCAGCTCGCTCGGCACGTACAGGCGCCATTTGCTGCCAGCGTTCATCAGCTGCAGGGCTTCGGTCCAGCCAGCGATCACGCCGCCAACCGGGAATTCAGCCGGCTGGCCACGGTCGTACGAGCTGTCGAACACGGTGCCGTCGATCAGGGTGCCGTGGTAGTGAGTACGCACGTTGCTTTCGCGGGTCGGCTTGGCGCCTTCACCTGCGGTCAGCACTTCGAACTGCAGGCCCGAAGCCAGGGTGGTGATGCCTTCGCGCTTGGCGTTTTCGGCGAGGAATGCCTTGCCAGCGCCAGCAGCGGCTTCAGCCTTGGCTGCAGCTTCGGCTTGCATGATGTCGCGGATGACTTTGAAGCTGGCCGACAGGTCGGCTTCGCTGACGCGGCTGTCGGCGCCGTTGAAGGCGTCGGTCAGGCCAGCCAGGATGGCATCCAGGCTGACGCCTGGTGGCGGGTTGTCACGCAGTTGACCACCCAGCTGACGGCCGATGCCGTAGCTGACGCGGGTTTCGTCGGTAGACAGGTTGAGTTCGGACATTGTCGTGCTCCACTGCAGGGCGCAGTGCAGCCGCGCCCTTGATGAAAAGGGCGAGCAGCCTAGCACACTGGGGCGCCGCGAGCAGCTACCAGGCCGAACGCTGGGAAATCGGCAATTTCAGGTCTTCTTCCGGGTGTGTGCCCATGCCACACATTTCGTCCTGCACAGACCAGTGCAACAGGTTCAGCGAGAGCAATGGAAGGTCCTTGAGCAGGCTCCGTGCCTCTTCCACGGAGTGCACGCGCAAGCGCTGCCCACGGCTGTCGGAAAGCGGATGCGCACGGCCCTTGACCCGGGCCTCAAGCAGATAATCGCCACCTTCGATGGCAATCAGGTTGAGTTCGTCGACATGGCCGACCCTGGCCTCGGTATTGAGCTGATGCAGGTTCATGAGAGCACCTCGCAGCGGGAACCGCGTGAGTGCTCATTTTTTGTACAAGGTTTGCGAATACACAAGGTAAAACTGACGCCACTGGTCAGTTTTACCCTCAAGCCGCGTGGGCTCAGTGCTTGGTGAGCTTGTCCAGGTAGCCCATGCAGAAGGCCGACACCACGAAGGTCATGTGGATGATCACATACCACATCAGGTAGTCGGTGGAGATGTTCTGCGCATCCATGAACACCCGCAGCAGGTGAATGGACGAAATGGCCACGATCGACGCAGCAACTTTCATCTTCAGCGACGAAGAGTCCATTTTGCCGAGCCAGTTGAGCTTTTCTTTGCTGTCGTCGATGTCCAGTTGCGAGACGAAGTTCTCGTAGCCGGAAATCATCACCATCACCAGCAGGCCGCCCACCAGCGACATGTCGATCAATGACAGAATCACCAGGATCAGGTCAGCTTCGCTCAAGGCAAAAACGTTGGGCAGGACGTGGACGACTTCCTGGAAGAATTTCAGGGCCAGGGCCAGCAGGCCGAGCGACAGGCCGAAGTAGATCGGGGCGAGCAGCCAGCGCGAGGCATACATCGCGTTTTCGAGAATACGTTCCATGGAGGGTAAGGGACTCGTCAGGTGACTAAAAAAGCGACGGCGAGTATAGCCAGCCACCTGTTGCAGCAAAAGCTGAATCGAGTTGGCCCATTCGCAGCACAAGGCTGCCCCTACCGGTAGGAGCAGCCTTGTGCTGCGAATGGCCGCAAAGCGGCCCCAGCTCACTCAGCTTTCAGGATGAAACTGATAATCCCCCAGGTTGCGGCAACGCTCGCCATTGATGCGACGCAACTGCGCTTGAAGGTGCAGGCACCAGATCTGCGGGTCTTCGGTCACTTGGTAACCATGCAGCGTGAGGCTGTCGACGATGGCATTGAGCACCGACTCGGCAACCAATGGCCCGTGGAACGGCCCCTGAGCCTTGATGGCCGAGGGTTGCTCACCGGCCATGCCGGCGGCGAACAGCAGCGTCCACATGCCATTGTCACCGGCGAGTGGGCGAATGCTGCATTCAATGCGGGTCACCAGGCCCAGGCACTGGCGAGTAAGGCTGAGGTTGCGCATGGCCGCGTCCCCTCCAATGAGCCCTGTTCAGCCTGAAACCCTCAGGCTGTTTCCATCCTGAACCCTGATTGCTCCCTAAGTTCCAGCATAGAAGAACAACACAGAAAGTTGGAAAACCGGCGCTGAACGGTAGCACATCGCCGCCAGCGCCGATTTATTGACTCAGGCGGGTTTAGCCTGCGCAATCATCTCTTCCAAGCGTTCCTTTTCCGCCTCTTTGATGTCTTCTTCGCTGATCATTTCGGCGATTTCCCGCAGGCGCTCCACCACGCGGGCATTGACGCTGCCCTCGGTGAACTCGCCCTTGTCATCCGCCACACCGGCCTCCTCGCCTACCAGCAGGCTCAGCGCCTCGTCAGCCTGGCTGACCGCGTAAACGTGGAACTGCCCGGCCTCGACCGCCTGCAGCACGCGCTCGTCGAGCATCAGGGTGGCCACGTTGGCCCGCGGAATGATCACCCCTTGGTCGCCGGTCAGGCCGCGCGCATCGCAGAGCCGGAAGAAGCCCTCGATCTTCTCGTTGACCCCGCCCACCGCCTGCACTTCACCGAACTGGTTGATTGAGCCAGTGATGGCAAAGCATTGCTTGAGCGGCGTGCGCGACAACGCCGAGATCAGTGTGCAGACCTCACCCAGCGAGGCGCTGTCACCGTCGACGTAGCCGTAGGACTGCTCCAGGGCGATGCTCGCCGAGATGGCCAGCGGGAACTCCTGGGCATAGCGACTGCCCAGGTAGCCGGTCAGAATCATCACCCCTTTGGAGTGGATTGGCTGGCCCAGGTTGACCTCACGCTCGATGTCGACAATGCCGCTGCCACCGGGGTAAACGCTGGCAGAGATACGCGCCGGCATGCCGAACGCCGAATCGCCCACTTCCAGCACCGTCAGGCCGTTGCACTTGCCGATGGCCGCGCCTTCAGTGTCGATCAGGATGATGCCGGCGAGCATGTCGTCCAGCACCCGCTGCGACACACGCCCGGTACGGGTGGCCTTGGCCTTGAGTGCGCGTTCGATGTGGCCGGCATCGGTCATCTCGTCGCTGGCCAGTTGGCGGATGAAGTCGGCCTCGCTGACCAGCTGGAACAGGTCACCGATGCGCGCCGATAGCCGCGATTGGTTCTCTGCCAGCCGGGCACTGTAGGTGGCCAGGCGCGCCACGGCGTCGCTGGTCAGCGGCGCCATGCCTTCTTCGTTGGTGCGGGTACGCAAGAGCTGGGCGAACTGCTCCAGGTTCTCGTCGACCATGGGCATGTCTTCGTCGAAGTCCACCAGCACCCGGAACATTTCCTGGAAGTCCGGATCATGGTCCTGCAGCGCGTAGTAAAGCTGGCGCGAGCCGATGATCACCAGCTTGACGTTGAGCGGGATCATCTGCGGCGTCAAGCTGACGCTCGCCACGCGGCCCAGTTCACCCAGCGGCGACTCCATCTTCAGCTTGCGCGACTGCAGCGCACGCTTGAGCGCATCCCAGACGAAGGGCTCGCCAAGCATCTTCTCGGCTTCAAGAATCAGGAAGCCGCCGTTGGCCCGGTGCAAGGCGCCTGGGCGCAATTGGCGATAGGAGGTGTACAGCGCGCCTTGGTCGGTGCTGTATTCGATCCGGCCGAACAGGTTGTCGTACGTCGGGTGCGGCTCGAACACCACCGGCGCGCCGCCATCGTGGTGATGGCCGACCACCAGGCTTGGGGCGTATTGCTCTTCGAGCATCTTGCGCGCCACGGCGTCGGTCTTGCTGTCATCGACCAACTGCTCGACCACGGTGCGCAGCAGGTTCAGTTGCACCGACTGCAGGTAGGCGCACACCGCAGCGTTCTCGGCGTACTTTTCAGACAGCGGCGCCAGCAGCGGCTGCAGGGACAGGGTGATGGTTTCTTCGTTGAGCTGACGCAGCTGGTTGTTCGACTCACGCTTCCACTGCGGCAGGCTGGCCAGTTCTTCGTTGAGGCGCTCCTCGAGCAGGGCGATGTCCTCGTGGAACTGCTCGCGCACCGCTTCAGGCAGCTGTGCGAACTCGGCTTCATCCAGCGCCTTGCCTTCGGCCATCGGGGTGAAGGCAACGTTGCTGGCGTCGCGGTACAGGGCCACGTCTTTTTCCAGCGACGCCCGCTCGATCACATCCAGGGCGCGGTCATAGCGCTGGTTGAAGGCGCGGTCGATGGCGCCCTTCTTCTGCTGGTACGACGGGTGCTCGAACACTGCCGGGAAGGTCGACAACAGGTTGTCGATCAGCCCCCCCATGTCGGCGATGAATTCACCGGCACTGCCCGAGGGCAGCTCCAGGGCACGCGGCTCGCGGGTTTCCTCGAAGTGGTTGACGTAAACCCAGTCGGCTGGGGTGTGCTGGCGCTTGCCCTCGGCCTTGAGGTAGCGCTTGACGAACGAGAAGCGGCCCGTGCCGGGCTCGCCCATCACATACACGTTGTAACCAGGGCGAGGCATGGCCACGCCGAATTGCAGGGCCTCGACTGCTCGCTCCTGGCCCAGAACGCCTCGAAACGGCTCCAGATCGTCGGTATGGGTAAAAGCAAACTGCTCGGGGGAAAAACGCCGGGTCAGGGCTTCAGGCGCAAGACGCAGGCGCGCAGCGACAGGATCGGGCATTGGGTTTCCTTACTTCGGCGGGGCGGATACGGAGCATTCTGGCGCTGCCCGCGCGCGCCTTGCAAGGCTCACCGGGACTTTATGTCGCAGTCGCGATAACACAGGCCCCCAGGCAAATTTTTCGCAATCAACAACGCAACCTTTAGATCGTGCCTAAACTCCAAGCTGCGCGGGTGGGTGAAAAGCTTTCCCGACCTGGCAACCGAGTTGCCAGAAACCCTGACCCTTGGTTTAAGACAAATAGAGAACAAATGCTATGAAACGGATTCTTCTGGGTACTCTGTTCACCGTGGTCTCCCTCAATGCCATGGCTGAAGCGCCAGGCGGCCCGAACTGCGGCTGGGGCAACATGCTGTTCGAAGGCCAACGCGGTACGCCGGCTCACTTCCTGGCTTCCACCACCAACGGTACCTCCGGTAACGCCACCTTCGGCATGACCTCCGGCACCAATGGCTGCTCCACCAAGGCTTCGCTGACCTATGGCGGCAAGTCGTGGTTTGCCATGAATGGCATGATGAACGAACTGTCCGAAGACATGGCCATGGGCAAAGGCGAGGCGCTGACCACCTATGCCGTGGTACTGGGCGTAGCGCCGGAAGACCGTACTTACTTCGAGTCGGTCACCCACCAGCACTTCAGCCAGATCTTCAGCAGCGCCGACGTCACGGCCGAAACCGTGCACAGCAATACCCTGGCTGTTCTGAAGAACGACCCACGCCTGGCCAAATACGCCACCGAGGCTTAAGCGCAGCATCCCCGCCCCCCTGTCGGGGCGGGTTTCGCCCTTTCTTTCGGCATCGTGAAGAAGTAGTTGCCCGATATGCTCAAACGCCTCGCTTACCTGGCGCTGTGTGCCTGCGCCCCTGTTCATGCTGCGCCTGCGCTGGATGAAGGCCGTCTTCAGCAATTGGCCAATAACCCCTACTGGATCGCCCTGGGCCATTACGAAACCGCCAAGCTGGGTGGTTGGCGCAGCTATGTGGACGATACCCAGTTCTTTCTCGCCGACGATGGCGCGCACCACCCGGACCAAGAGCTGCGGGCCACGGTGCAGGCGTTGTATGCGCCCGCTAGCCTGGGCGACAAGCATGCCCAGTGCGTTTTCCCGGCGCGTACCCGCTGGCTCAAGGAGCAACTGGGGCTGAACGACCTGCCACAGCCCGACTGCCAGGAATTCAAGACCTGGTACACCTCGATCGACCCGCACAGCGCCGCGCTGATTTTTCCGGCGGCCTACCTGAACAGCCCTTCGTCGATGTTCGGCCACACCTTGCTGCGCATCGACCAGTCCAACACCCACAGCGACGACACCACGCTGCTGAGCTACGCGATCAACTTCGGCGCCTACATCGAAGGCAGCGACAACAGCATCCTGTATGCCTGGAAAGGCCTGATGGGCGGCTACCCAGGCCTGTTCGCGCTGATGCCCTACCAAGAGAAGCTGTCCGAGTACCGCAGCCTGGAAAACCGCGACCTGTGGGAGTACCAGCTGGACCTCACCCCGCAAGAGACCGGGCGCATGGTCGAGCATGTGTGGGAGCTGAAGCAGATCCAGTTCGACTATTTCTTCTTCGACGAGAACTGCTCGTACCGCCTGCTCGAACTGCTGCAGGTGGCGCGGCCAGGCCTGGATTTGACGTCGCAGTTCCCGCTGACCGCCATCCCAACCGACACGGTCAAGGCGGTGCGCCAGTCTGGCCTGGTGTCCAGCGTCAACTACCGGCCTTCGCGCGAGCGCGAACTGCTGGCCCGCGCCGAGCCGCTGGCCCCTCACGAAAAGCAGCAGGTGCTGGCTGTCAGCGCCGATACCGCACAGCTGCAAAGCCCTGAGTTCACTGCCCTGCCCCGCGAGCGCCAGGCGCTGGTACAAGACGCTGCCTACCGCCTGGAGCGTTACCGCGCCAATGGCCAGCAACGCGACCCAGGCCAGGCCACGCGCAGCTTCGAGCTGCTGCGCGCAATCAACCGCAACCCGCCGCCAGCGCTGGAAATCGAGCGCCCGGGGTTGCCCGAGGATGGCCATGACTCACGCACCTGGCAGCTGGGTGTCGGCACGCGGGAAGACCGCGCCTACGCCGAGTACGGCCTGCGCATGGCGTATCACGACCTCAACGACAACGCCTACGGCTTTCCGCTGGGTGCGCAGATCGAGATTCTGCAGCTGAAAGTCCGCCAGTACGAAGGCAACGACTGGCAGGTGCAGCGCCTGGACCTTGCCACCATCCGCTCGCTGACACCCCGCAATGCGCTGCTCAAACCGTGGTCATGGCAGGTGACCGGTGGCCTGGAACGGGTGCCGGGCAAGCATGACGACGAAGTGCTGGTTAGCCATGTGAATGGCGGCGCTGGCGGCACCTGGCAACTGGCCGACGAACTGCTGGGCTTCGCCCTGGGCACGGTGCGGGTCGAACACCACAATGATTTTGCCGAGTTCATCTCCCCGGCAGCCGGGTTCAACGGCGGCCTGCTCTGGCGCAACGGGCTGGGCAACATGACACTGGAGGCGAAGGGCGACTTCTTCACCAACGGCGAAGTGCGGCGCAGCGTGAGCCTGAATCAGCAATGGGAGATCAGCCGCAACCTGGGCCTGCGGTTAAGTGCCTCGCGCGAATTCAGCCACCTGGCGACGGCGCAGAACGAAGTGATGCTGGAGCTGAAGTGGTACCACTACTGACTCTTTGACACTGTTTTGACAGCTCGCCGACAAATCGCCCCCTAGACTCTCCAGCATCAATTGGAGGGTCTAGTGTTCATGTCGCGGTACTGGTTAGGCCTGTGCGTTGCCTTTTTGCTGTCAGGGTGCGAAACCACCCACGAACAGATGCTCGACCACGGTTACCCCCCCGCCTACGCCGATGGCTTCCAGGATGGCTGTAGCAGCGGCCGGCAGGCGGCCGGGGTGATGGCCGGCGACTTCCGCAAGGACGTGCCGCGCTACCTGCACAATCGCCAGTACGAAAGCGGCTGGGACGATGGCTTTCGCCAATGCCACGCCCTGCAGAACAGCGAAGAGCAGCGTCAATACCGTGACCGCTACTGGGACCAACGCGACCGTGACTGGGAGCACGAGAAGGACCGCGATGCCGCACGGGCCTATCGCCACGACTAGGTCGCAAACTGACATCCCTTGAAACCGGCGGCCTGCCATCATGGTCTCCTGCACAAGGAGGCCACCATGAGCCGAGCGTTCGTCAACGAAGACCAAGCTGCCGCCCAGGCCGACCAACCGGTTGAGCGACGGGTGAGCGAGCAGCCCAACTACGTCACGGCCAGTGGCCTGGCGCAATTGCAGCAGCGGGTAGCCGAACTCAATACATTGCGCAGCCAGTTGCAAGCCCAGGGCGAGCGTGCCGACAAGCAGCGCCTGGCCGATGCCGAGCGCGACCTGCGCTACTTCAGCGCACGGGTGCAGAGTGCCCAGGTGGTACCAGCCGCTACCTCGCGGGACAAGGTGCAGATCGGTAGCCGGGTAAGCTTTGTGGATGAGCAGGGCCAGGCGCATGAGGTGCAGCTGGTGGGGGAAGATCAGGCCGATGCGGGCCACGGGTTGATCAACTGGGGCTCGCCGCTGGGGCGGGCGTTGCTAGGCGCGGGGCCTGGGGATGAAGTGGTGTGGCGGCGGCCGGTGGGGGATCAAATGATCGAGGTGGTCGCTATCGAGGGTGAGGCTTGAGGGCCTTGGGGCTGCTCTGCAGCCCATTCGCGGCGCAAGGCCGCTCCCACAGGTTGCGCATTCCCCTTACATTTTGGGAGCAACTGTCCTGTGGTGCTTGCTCCCGCCTCATCGCTGGCCAGCTGCCACAGGTGCGGCGCTAGCCTTTGAGGCTACACAGTTCGGGTGGGAGCGGCCTTGTGCCGCGAATGGGCCGCAAAGCGGCCCTAGCGATCTTGGATCAGACCACTCCCTGCGCCAGCATGGCATCAGCCACTTTCACAAAGCCGGCGATGTTCGCGCCCTTGACGTAGTTGATCGTGCCATCCGCCTCTTCACCATAGTGAACACAGGCATGGTGGATCGACTGCATGATGTTGTGCAGCTTGCTGTCCACTTCACCGGCCGTCCACAGCAGGCGCATGGCGTTCTGCGACATTTCCAGGCCCGACACGGCCACGCCACCGGCGTTGGATGCCTTGCCCGGCGCGTACAGGATGCCTGCCTCGAGGAAGATATCCACCGCCTCAAGGGTGGTCGGCATGTTGGCGCCTTCGGCGACGCAGAAGCAGCCATTGCGCAGCAGGGTGCGGGCGTCTTCGGTGTCCAGCTCGTTTTGCGTGGCGCACGGCAGGGCGATGTCGCACGGCAGGCTCCACGGGGTCTGGCCCTTGCGGAACTCAAGGCCGAACTCGCCCGCCAGCGTGCTGAGGCGGCCCCGCTTGACGTTTTTCAGCTCCATCACGGCGTCCCACTGGGCGTCGCTGAGGCCGGCTTCGGCGTACAGGGTGCCTTCGGAATCAGACAGCGAGATGACCTTGCCGCCCAGGTCCATGACCTTGCGCGCAGCATACTGGGCCACGTTGCCGGACCCAGAAATGGCCACGCGACGGCCATCGATGCGCAGGTCACGGCGCTTGAGCATTTCTTCAGCGAAGTAGACGCAGCCGTAGCCGGTGGCTTCCGGGCGAATCAAGCTGCCGCCATAAGTCATGCCCTTGCCGGTCAGCACCGAGGTGAACTGGTTGGCCAGGCGCTTGTACTGGCCGAACATGAAGCCAATCTCGCGCGCGCCCACACCGATGTCACCGGCCGGTACGTCGAGGTCAGCGCCGATGTGGCGGTACAGTTCGCTCATGAACGCCTGGCAGAAGCGCATCACTTCCGCATCGCTCTTGCCCTTGGGGTCGAAGTCCGAGCCGCCTTTACCGCCACCCATGGGCAGCGAGGTCAGGGAGTTCTTGAACACCTGCTCGAAGGCCAGGAACTTAAGCACGCTCAGGTTCACCGACGGGTGGAAGCGCAGGCCGCCCTTGTACGGGCCGATGGCGCTGCTCATTTGGATGCGGTAGCCGCGGTTGACCTGGACCTTGCCTTGGTCATCGACCCACGAAACACGGAACAGCACCGCGCGCTCGGGCTCAACCATGCGCTCCAGGATACCGGCCTGCAGGTAATGAGGGTTGGCTTCGAGGAACGGCCACAGGGTACGCAAGACTTCTTCCACCGCCTGGTGGAATTCAGGCTGGGCAGGATCGCGTTGCTTGAGGCGCGCGAGGAAATTGTCGACAGATTCGATCATGGTAGACATCTCACCAAGAGGGATTGGACTTATTGGTTTTTTTTCGAATGTACCAAGAAGCAATCGCACGAGAACAGGGCGTAATGTCGTTTTTTTGAAATTATTTGGTGCGTTTTATATAAATGTATACAAAACTATGAAAATATTGTTAGCAGGATCGGCCTCTTCGCGGGCAAGCCCGCTCCCACAGGGGCCTGTGAAAGACTGAGATTGCGGGTGATTCTGTGGGAGCGGGCTTGCCCCGAGAAGGGGCCAACGCCGATGCCTGCCAGGCACAAAAATGGGGCCCCTGAGGGCCCCATTTTTGTGCAGCTAAAACCGGCTTACTGGGCCAGCTTCTTGTGCCGTACACGGTGCGGCTGGGCAGCAGCATCGCCCAGGCGCTTCTTGCGGTCGGCTTCGTACTCGGTGTAGTTGCCTTCGAAGAACATCACGTTCGAGTCGTCTTCGTACGCCAGGATGTGGGTCGCCACGCGGTCCAGGAACCAACGGTCGTGGGAAATCACAATGGCGGCGCCCGGGAAGTCCAGCAGGGCTTCTTCCAGGGAACGCAGGGTTTCGACGTCGAGGTCGTTGGACGGTTCGTCGAGCAGCAGGACGTTACCGCCCTCCTTCAGGGTCAGGGCCAGGTGCAGACGGCCACGCTCACCACCGGACAGGTCCTTGACGAACTTCTGCTGGTCGCCGCCCTTGAAGTTGAAGCGGCCCACGTAGGTGCGCGACGGGATCTCGTAGTTGCCGATGCGGATCTGGTCGGAACCGTCGGAGATCTGCTGGAACACGGTCTTGGAACCGTCCAGGTCTTCGCGGCTCTGGTCGACGCAGGCCAGTTGCACGGTTTCGCCGATTTCGATGCTGCCCGAGTCCGGTTGCTCCTTGCCCATCAACATGCGGAACAGGGTCGACTTACCGGCGCCGTTACCGCCGATCACGCCGACAATGGCGCCCTTCGGCATGGCGAACGACAGGTTGTCGATCAGCACGCGATCGCCATAGCCTTTGGAAACGTTCTTGAACTCGATGACCTTGTCACCCAGGCGCGGGCCGGCCGGGATGTAGATCTCGTTGGTCTCGCTGCGCTTCTGGAACTCTTGCGACTGCATTTCTTCAAAGCGCTGCAGACGTGCCTTGGATTTGGACTGGCGGGCCTTGGCGCCTTTGCGCACCCACTCCAGTTCCTCTTTCATGGCCTTTTCGTGGGCGCTCTGCTGCTTGGATTCCTGCGCCAGACGGTCCGACTTGGCTTCCAGCCAGCCCGAGTAGTTGCCTTCGTACGGGATGCCGGCACCGCGGTCCAGTTCGAGGATCCAGCCGGCGACGTTGTCGAGGAAGTAACGGTCGTGGGTAATCGCTACCACGGTGCCCGGGAAGTCGTGCAGGAAGCGCTCCAGCCAGGCCACCGAGTCAGCGTCCAGGTGGTTGGTTGGTTCGTCGAGCAGCAGCATGTCGGGGGCCGACAGCAGCAGGCGGCACAGGGCCACACGGCGCTTTTCACCACCGGACAGGTGTTCGATTTTCGCGTCCCAGGCCGGCAGGCGCAGGGCGTCGGCGGCGACGTCCAGCTGGCGCTCGAGGTTGTGGCCGTCGGCAGCCTGCAGGATCGACTCGAGCTTGGCCTGTTCGGCGGCCAGTTTGTCGAAGTCGGCATCGGGTTCGGCGTAGGCGGCGTAGACCTCGTCCAGGCGAGCCTGGGCGTCCTTGATCACGCTGACCGCTTCCTCGACCACTTCACGCACGGTCTTGGCGGGGTCGAGTTGTGGTTCCTGCGGCAGGTAGCCGACGTTGATGTCGGGCATCGGACGGGCTTCGCCGTCGAATTCCTTGTCGACGCCCGCCATGATGCGCAGCAGGGTCGATTTACCCGCGCCGTTCAGGCCGAGTACGCCGATCTTGGCGCCTGGGAAGAACGACAGGGAGATGTTCTTGAGAATTTCGCGCTTCGGCGGCACGACCTTGCTCAGCCGATGCATGGTGTAGACGTATTGAGCCAAAACCAAGCCCTCTAAATAGGTAAAGACATCGACCAACGCCCCGGCAGTGGGCCAGGGGGATGTGTTTACGGGGTGTCATTGAACAAAGTCGACCATTCTACGCCAACGCGCGACGTTGCATAGGAGGGTCGGATGGTGGGGTTACGGGGAAGAAATGCTTATGCCTGTGCTGGCCTCTTCGCGGGGCAAGCCCGCTCCCACAGGGGCAGCACAAACCCCAAAAGCTTGCGCATTACCCGCCCCCCAGGAACAGCACAAACCCAAAGCTTGAGCATTACCCGATCCCATAGGGACAGCACAAACCCCAAAGCTTGCGCAGTACCCACTCCCCCAGGGACAGCACAAACCCCAAAGCTTGCACAGTGCCCGCTGCCCCAGGAACATCACAAACCCCAAAGCTTGCACAGTACCTGTGGGAGCGGGCTTGCCCCGCGAAGAGGCCAGAACTGACCTTAAAAAGCTCAGACGTGACGCTGCTTTACCTTGCCCCGCGGCAACCGGCAACGGTCGCCCTGCTCGGCCAGGCGCGCGGCCCAGGCAGACTTGACGCTGAACCCGCCACTGCGAGCAGGCTGCTCAACGGCCTTGGCCGGCTGCGCCGCAGGCACGCTAACGACCTTGGCCGCAGGCTTGGCCGCGACCGCGGTCACTGCCGGTGCTGCCACGGCTGCCGGTGCTGCTGCCGCCTTGGCGGTCTTGCGCAGTTCGGCCAGCGACGGGGCCTTGCTTTTCGAGGCGGCGGCCGCCTCCGGTTTGACCAGCGAACGCTGGCACGACTTGCAAGATACGTCCGCGGTCACGGCAGTGCTGACAAGGGTCTGACTGCTGCGCCCACAGGCGGAATCGAGGCCATTGGAGGAAAAGTGAGTAACCAAAACCGAACATCTCCGAAGCGTTGTCATTGAAGCGGGCGGCATTCTCGCACAGGTTGCAGGGGCTTGCCGAACCACAGGGCGCCACCACGACCGTCGGCAGGGCGACCATCACCGGACAAGGGGACTGGCACTTTGCCATAATCCTAGGCATGCTAGCCCGTTTAGGGTGTCCGGCCTTATAGTGCGCCACCGCGGTCTGGCAACCAGACACCGGCACCAACCGTGCATGATCAATCCCTGCCATCGCCAGCCCAATCGCAGGACCAACGCTTGACCAATCTCTCTCAACCGTCGTCGCTGCGTCCCGCACCAATGGCCCCCGTCGCTTCCCTGCGCGGGTCGATCAAGGGTGCGCTGGCCCTGTTGGCCCTGATTCTGCTGGGCCTGTTGCTGTGGCAGCTGTTCGCCCAGTTCCGCCACACCCAAGCCGACCTGCGCAAGCAAAGCCTGGAGGCCACCGCGGAGCTGGCCGACCACCTCAGCCTGAACATGGCGTTGAAGGCCCAGCAGGCCGTGAATGTGGTGCAGCCCTACGTCAATGCGCCGACGCCGGCAGCCCTGCCCAGCCTGCTCGACACCCTGCGCACGCGCCTGCCCGCCCTGCGTGACCTCGCCTGGCTAGACACCAGCGGGCAGTTCCGCGCCGACAGCCTGGCCGGCAGCCCTGACCGCCAATTGATTGGCGAACTGCTGACGCTGAACCAGGGTCGCCCGTATTTCTTTGCCAACTCGGCGGACAACCGCACCATTTACCTGTTGCTGCGCCAGTCCACCGAGCAGGATCGCGGCTACTGGCTGCTGCGCCTGTCCGACGCGTATTACCGCACCCTCACCGTGCACCTGGACAGCCCAGGCCACCCCTTGTGGCTGCTGGAAAACAGCCGCAACGGCGCGGTGCTGGACCGCCACGCCATCGCGCAGACCAGCCCGGCACCGCTGCAGAGCGTGATGCTGGCGTTCATCGACAACAGTACCTGGCAACTGCGCGGCCTGTTCGACGCCCAGCGGGCCCAGCAGAAGCTGCTGCCGGCACTGATCGGCAAGTGCCTGCTGGTGCTGTTCTGCGCCCTGCTGCCAGTGCTGGCGTTGATCAACATGCGCCGCCGCCAGCGCGCGCTGCAGGAAGACCGCCGGCGCTATCAGGAAATTTTCGAAGGCACCGGTGTTGCCTTGTGCGTGCTCGACCTTTCCAGCCTGCCCGGCCAGCTCGACCGCTACCACCTGCGCAACCACGCTGCGCTCAAGCACAGCCTGGCCCTGGACCCTAACCTGCGCCGCTCGCTGTTGCAGGAGCTGAAGATCACCGAGATCAACCAGGTGGCGCGCCAGTTGCTCAACGTCGAATGCCACGAAGGTGCCTGGCAGCGGCTGATCGACGGCAGCGGCGATGGCCGCGACAGCATCGGCATGCAACTGATCGATGCACTGATCGAACAGCGCTCGCTGCTGGAACTGGAAGTGCGCCTGCCCGCACCGCTGGGCGGCGAACTGCACCTGTGGCTGATGGCCCGCCTGCCGCTGCAACGCCGCGACTACCAGGCGGTGATCCTCAGCATCAGCGACATCACCAGCCGCAAACAAGTGGAGCTGTCCCTGCTCGAACGCGAGAGTTTCTGGTCGGACGTGGTGCGTACCGTGCCCGACCAGCTCTACGTGCAGGACGTGCCGAGCCAGCGCATGATCTTCAGCAACCGCCACCTCGGCCAAACCCTGGGCTACGACCGCACCGAGCTGGCACAGATGGGCGACCGCTTCTGGGAGTTGCTGCTGCACCCCGAAGACGCCACGCACTTCCAGGCCCTGCGCCAGCATCAACGAGCCACCGGCCACAGCCAGCCACTGCACTGCCAACTGCGCTTCCGTCACCACGACGGTGGCTGGCGCTGCTACGACATTCGCGAACAGGTGCTGACCCGCGACCACGACGGCCAGGTGATGCGCATCATCGGCGTGGGCAAGGACGTTACTGTACAAATCGAGGCCAGCCAGTCGCTGCGCGATAGCGAACAGCGCTACCGCATGCTGGCCGAAAGCATCAGCGACGTGATTTTCTCCACCGACAGCCAACTGCAGCTCAACTACGTCAGCCCCTCGGTCAAAGCGGTACTGGGTTATCAAGCTGAGTGGATCTTCGACAACGGCTGGCAATCGATCATCGCCAACCCGGCCCAGCTGACCGGCATCTACAGCCTGATGGAGCGCGTCAGCAATGCCATGGGCGACGGCGAGCAACTGGCCCAGTTGCGTTGCCAGTTGCCCACCCAACTGTTCCTGTTCGACTGCCTGCGCGCCGATGGCCGCAAGATCCCGATTGAGCTGCGCCTGGTATTGGTATGGGACGACCAGGAACGCTTCGAAGGCGTGCTTGGGGTTGGCCGCGACATCAGCCAGCAACGTCGCGCCGAAAAAGACCTGCGCATGGCCGCCACGGTATTTGAGCACTCGACCTCGGCCATCCTCATCACCGACCCAGCCGGCTACATCGTCCAGGCCAACGAAGCGTTCAGCCGGGTCAGCGGCTACGCCGTCAGCGACGTGCTCGACCAGCTGCCTGGCATGCTCACCGTCGAGCAACAGCAGGAAGGCCACCTGCGCTACGTGGTCAAGCAGTTGCACCAGCGTGGCAGCTGGGAAGGCGAAGTGTGGCTAAAGCGCCGCGACGGCGACCACTACCCGGCCTGGGTCGGCATCACGGCAGTGCTGGACGACGAAGGCGACCTGGCAAGCTACGTGTGCTTCTTCACCGACATCAGCGAGCGCAAGGCCAGCGAACAGCGCATCCACCGCCTGGCCTACTACGACGCCCTCACCCACCTGCCCAACCGCACGCTGTTCCAGGACCGCCTGCACACGGCCCTGCAACAGGCCGAACGGCAAAAGGCGTGGGTGGTGTTGATGTTCCTCGACCTGGACCGTTTCAAGCCGATCAACGACTCCCTCGGCCATGCCGCAGGCGATCGCATGCTCAAAGACATGGCCCTGCGCCTGCTGGCCTGCGTGGATGACGACGACACCGTGGCACGCATGGGCGGCGACGAGTTCACCTTGCTGCTGCAACCGCGTGCGACCCGCGAGATGGCGCTGAACCGCGCCATCCATGTGGCCGAGAACATCCTCGCCAGCCTGGTACGGCCCTTCGTGCTGGAGAACCGCGAGTTTTTCGTTACGGCCAGTATCGGCATCGCCCTCAGCCCGCAAGATGGCAGCGAACTGAGCCAGCTGATGAAAAACGCCGACACTGCGATGTACCACGCCAAGGAGCGCGGCAAGAACAACTTCCAGTTCTACCAGGCCGAGATGAACGCCAGTGCCCTGGAGCGCCTGGAGCTTGAAAGCGACCTGCGCCATGCCATGGAGCAGAACGAGTTCATCCTCTACTACCAGCCGCAGTTCAGTGGCGATGGCAAACGCCTGACCGGCGCCGAAGCCTTGCTGCGCTGGCGCCACCCCACCCGCGGCCTGGTGCCGCCGGGCGACTTCATCCCGGTGATCGAAGAGCTGGGCCTGGTGGTGGATGTCGGCGACTGGGTACTGCGTGAGGCCAGCCGCCAACTCAAGGCCTGGCACAAAGCCAAAGTGCGGGTGCCGAAGGTGTCGGTAAACATCTCGGCGCGGCAGTTCTCCGACGGCCAGCTGGGCACGCGCATCGCCACCATCCTGGAAGACATCGGGCTGCCGCCGGCGTGCCTGGAGCTGGAGCTGACCGAAAGCATCCTGATGCGCGAGGTGAATGAGGCCTTGCAGATTCTCGCCAGCCTGAAGAATCTTGGCCTGAGCATTGCAGTGGACGACTTTGGCACCGGGTACTCGTCGCTCAACTACCTCAAGCAGTTCCCCATCGACGTGCTGAAGATCGACCGCACCTTCGTCGACGGCTTGCCCGAGGGCGAGCAGGACGCGCAGATTGCCCGGGCGATCATTGCCATGGCCCACAGCCTGAACCTGGCGGTGATTGCCGAGGGCGTGGAAACCCATGAGCAGCTGGAGTTCTTGCGTGAGCATGGTTGCGACGAGGTGCAGGGCTACCTGTTCGGGCGGCCGATGCCGGCGCATCAGTTCGAGGCGCAGTTCGCCAACGAGACGCTGTTCATGTTCCAGTAGGATTCCACTGCCGTCTTTTTTGTAGGAGCAGCCTTGTGCTGCGAAGAGGCCGGCGACCGCGCCCTGAATCTTTGCTGCTGTCACCGGCCTCTTCGCAGCACAAGGCTGCTCCTACAGGCACAGCGCCAACGCTGTAATTGGCGCCGCAAAAAACGGACCTTGAAGTCAACTCCAGCCCAGACAGGGCGCGGGATGCAACATGAAGGCCTTTGGTCCGCGACTTGACGTCACTTCATATGCCAGGCCCGAAGCAATCGGTTAGAATGCCCCCCCAATTCAGCCCGATCCTTGAGGACCGCCATGTTCAGCCGTGATTTGACCATTGCCAAGTACGACGCCGAGCTCTTCGAAGCCATGCAGCAAGAAGCTCTGCGCCAGGAAGAGCATATCGAGCTGATCGCTTCGGAAAACTACACCAGCCCGGCTGTCATGGAAGCCCAGGGTTCGGTTCTGACCAACAAGTACGCTGAAGGCTACCCAGGCAAGCGTTACTACGGTGGTTGCGAATACGTCGACGTGGTCGAGCAACTGGCCATCGACCGCGCTAAAGAGCTGTTCGGCGCCGACTACGCCAACGTCCAGCCGCACGCTGGCTCCCAGGCCAACGCCGCCGTTTACCTGGCCCTGCTGTCGGCCGGTGACACCATCCTGGGCATGAGCCTGGCCCACGGCG
This sequence comes from Pseudomonas sp. ITEM 17296, assembly GCF_028895205.1. Classification (NCBI taxonomy): domain Bacteria; kingdom Pseudomonadati; phylum Pseudomonadota; class Gammaproteobacteria; order Pseudomonadales; family Pseudomonadaceae; genus Pseudomonas; species Pseudomonas sp. ITEM 17296. The sequence goes on from NZ_WJRS01000025.1 coordinate 81,198, forward strand.
GTCACCTGACCCACGGCGCCAGCGTCAGCTCTTCGGGCAAGCTGTACAACGCCATCCAGTACGGCATCGACGGCAACGGCCTGATCGACTACGACGAAGTCGAGCGCCTGGCTGTAGAGCACAAGCCGAAGATGATCGTTGCCGGCTTCTCGGCTTACTCGCAGGTGCTGGACTTCCCACGCTTCCGCGCCATTGCCGACAAGGTCGGTGCCTACCTGTTCGTCGACATGGCCCACGTTGCTGGCCTGGTTGCCGCTGGCGTGTACCCGAACCCTGTGCCGTTTGCCGACGTGGTCACCACCACCACCCACAAGACCCTGCGCGGTCCACGTGGCGGCCTGATCCTGGCCCGTGCCAACGCCGACATCGAGAAGAAGCTGAACTCCGCTGTCTTCCCAGGCGCCCAGGGCGGCCCGCTGGAGCACGTCATCGCGGCCAAGGCGATCTGCTTCAAAGAAGCCCTGCAGCCCGAGTTCAAGGCTTACCAGCAGCAAGTGGTGAAAAACGCCCAGGCCATGGCCAGCGTGTTCATCGAGCGTGGTTTCGACGTCGTTTCCGGCGGCACCCAAAACCACCTGTTCCTGCTGTCGCTGATCAAGCAGGAAATCTCCGGTAAGGACGCTGACGCCGCACTGGGCAAAGCCTTCATCACCGTCAACAAGAACTCGGTACCGAACGACCCACGTTCCCCGTTCGTCACCTCGGGCCTGCGTTTCGGCACCCCAGCCGTGACCACCCGTGGCTTCAAAGAAGCAGAGTGCAAGGAACTGGCCGGCTGGATCTGCGACATCCTGGCTGACCTGAACAACGAAGCGGTGATCGATGCCGTGCGTGAGAAGGTCAAGGCCATCTGCAAGAAGCTGCCGGTTTACGGCAACTGATTAGCGCCAGCCTGATGTGAAAAAGCCCGGCCTTGCGCCGGGCTTTTTTGTGTTTGCCCGCCTTGCGGAACCTGTTCCAAATGGGCCCCCTGTGTAAGACACCCTAGCCTGCAGCCTCCCCCACGCCAAACCGGAGGCACCCCATGGCAGATAACAAAACACGTTCCTTTACAGCCACCCTGCAGATCGCCGAATCACCGGTGAACAGCCTGGACTGCCTGTGCACAGGCCCCGTGAGCCTGGTCACACCCAACGAAGTGCCGGGGTACGCCATTGAAGGCGCCCACGCACTCGGCATGCTCAGCGGCACGGACGATGATTGGCAGCACGGCCAGGACTTTGGGCTGATCCCGTTCGACAAAGGCGAGGATCAGTGCGCGATGCTGCTGTATTTTCGCTACAGCGATGCGGGTTATCGACTGTATGTGCGCAGCGGGCCTCATTTCGGTAAAGGCATATTCACCACCGCCGAAGGCCTGGTGGCCGCTCAGGCCATCAAGGCGCAAGACCCTAGCCTGTGGACCTTGATCGATGCGCAAACCGGCGCCCCGTTCGACCTGGCACAACTTGAAGATGACCGGCGAGAAATCCAGATGATCGCCAGCAACGGCCACCCCATGGAGATCCACAACCTCTACCCAGTGGGCGGCTTTCTGGCGTGCTACGCCGCTGCCCAGCAATGCACCCTAAGCCTGTTGATCACGCAACGCGGGGTGGATTGGCTGAACACCTGATGTCGCCTGCATGGGCCTTCACGTATTACCCTGTGCCGCTTCAAAACCCGAGCGCGCACAGGACCCTGCCTTGACCAGAGAGCAACTCGAAACCCATCAAATCCCGGTCTACTTCGCAGCCGTGCTCGCAGCCCTTGCCTTCGGCCTGCTGGCCACCGACACCGCACACCACCTGCAAGCCCTGATCACCCCCGCCATTGCCGTGCTGATGTACGCGATGTTCCTGCAGATCCCCTTCCTCGACCTGCGCCAAGGCCTGGGCAACCGCCGCTTCATCAGTGCACTGCTACTGGCCAACTTCGTCCTTATCCCACTGCTGGTCTGGGCCATCACCCGCGGCTTGGTCGCGCACCCGGCCATCCTGATCGGCGCCCTGCTGGTGTTGCTAACCCCCTGCATCGACTACGTGGTGGTGTTCACCCACATCGGCAGAGGCGACTCACGCCAGACCCTCGCCGCCACGCCGCTGCTGCTGTTGGTGCAATTGGTCCTGCTGCCGGTGTACCTGGCGTTGATGCTGGGTGACGGCAACGCCGTGGCAATTTCCATCGCGCCCTTCGTGGAAGCGTTTGCCCTGTTGATTGTGTTGCCGATGATTCTCGCCGTGCTGACCAGCGCCAGCGCCCGCCGCTCCCGCGTGGCATCGAAGTGGAACGACGCCTGGGCGTGGATGCCGGTGCCGGCGATGGCATGCGTGCTGGTGGTGGTGATCGGCTCGCAGATTGCCGCCGTGCTGCGCGATTTCGAGCGCTTGCTGCCCGTGATCCCGGTGTACCTCGGCTTCATGCTGCTGGCGCCGGTGATCGGCTTTGCCACCGCGCGGCTGATGCGTTTGCCAGTGGCCGAGGTGAGGTCGGTGACGTTCAGCGCTTCGACGCGCAACTCGCTGGTGGTGTTGCCGTTGGCGTTGGCGTTGCCGGAAGACCTGCGCGGGTTGGCGGCGGCAGCGGTGATTACCCAAACGCTGGTGGAGTTGGTGAGCGAGTTAATTTATGTGCGCGTCGTGCCCGCATGGGTGCGAGACAGATGAGGCTATGAGGGTTCAGCAAACGCTGAACCTTTTGCTTGCACCTGGCCGAACGTATGCTGATAGAATGCGATAAATTCTCATTAACATCTATCGTATCCCGTGCAGTCCACCTCATCGGCAAATCATCACCCGCATCAGGCCATCGATCAGCTCTACAGCCACCACCACGGCTGGCTGCAGACCTGGCTGCGCAAGCGCTTGGGCAGTGCCGCCGATGCTGCGGACCTGGCCCAGGATACCTTCGTGCGGCTGCTCAGCAGCGCAACCGGCGAGGCGCTGAACTACACGGCCCCGCGCGCCTATCTGGCCACAATCGCCAATCGCCTGGCCCTCAACTTCTATCGCCGCCGCTCGCTGGAGCACGCCTACCTGGCCGCGCTGGCGGAAACGCCAGAAGCGCTGGCACCGTCGCTGGAACACCAGGCGCTGGTGCTCGAAGCCCTCGATGAAATCGACCAGGTACTCGCCCTCCTGCCCGCCCAAAGCCGACAGGCGTTTCTGATGGCGCAGCTGGAAGGCTATACCCAAGAAGAGATCGCCAGCCGGCTCAAGCTCAGCGTCCGTACCGTGCAACGCCACCTGGCGCGGGCGTTTGAAGAATGCATCGTGCTCGCCAGTACGCACGATGAGTAATGCACCCATCGACCGGCGCATTGCCCGCGAAGCCGCCAGCTGGTTCGTGCGCTTGCAGAGCAGCAGCGCCGGCGCCGCCGAACATGCCGCCGGCGCCGAATGGCGGGCGCGGCACGCTGACCATGAACGCGCCTGGCAACTGGCCGAGCGCTTCAGCAGCCGTGCCCAGCAACTTAGCGGGGACCCCACCCGCGCGGCGCTGGAGCGCCCGCGCAGCCTGGAACGCAGGCAGGCACTCAAGACCCTTGCATTGCTGATTGCCACCGCCCCGCTTGGCCTCGCAGCCTACCGCGGGCTGCCGTGGCGCGAGTGGCAGGCGGACGTGCGCACGGCTACCGGGGAGCAGCGCAGCGTGCCCTTGCCGGATGGAGGGCAACTACGCCTGAACACCGGCAGCGCGGTCGATATCGCCTACGACGACAGCGTTCGCCGCGTGCGCCTGATCGCCGGTGAGATGCTGGTCGAAGTACCCCGTGAGCCTGCCAGGCGCCCGTTTATCGTCGATACCGCCGAAGCGCACATCAGCCCGCTCGGCAGCCGCTTGCTGGTGCGTCAGTACCCAGGCAGCACATTCCTCGCCGCGCTGGAGGGCGCTGTCGAAGTGCGCCCGCGCCTGGCACGGGGTGACGACGGCCTGGTGCGCCTGGCGGCCGGCCAGCAAACCCAGGTCAGCCTCCAGGCTGTGCAGCCCCCCATGCCGCTGGCCGAGCAGCGCCTCGACTGGCTCAACCATGTGCTGCGGGTCGAAAAGACGCGCCTGGATGACTTCATCAGCGAGCTGGGGCGCTATCGGCCTGGCTTGCTGCGTTGCGACCCCGCCGTGGCCCGGCTGCTGATCTCCGGCACCTTCCAACTGCGCGACACCGATCAGATTCTGCGCGCCTTGAGCCAGACGCTGCCGGTGGACATCCACTTCCGCACGCCCTACTGGGTCACCGTCACGGCGCGCGCGAATACGTAACAAGAATCATTGTCGTGTTTTGCTCAGGTTGCGTGTCCCTACCGTAAGCACATCACTTTTACAGGGCGGGACGAACACATGGCGACGACGCAGGGCATGCAACCATTGGCGCGGGCAGTACACGCTGCTGCATTGGGCCTGATAATCACAGGTGGCGGCCTGACTGCAGCCGTGTCGCAAGCCGCCGAGCACAGCGCGCAGCAGGGCCGGACCTTTCAGGTGCCCGCCGGCAACCTGAGCAGCGCCCTTTCCGATTTCGCCAGCCAAGCCGGTATCACCCTGCCCATCGAACCAGGCCTGGTCGAAGGTTTGCGCAGCCCAGGCCTGAACGCCACCACCAATGTGGAAGGCGGCTTGCAGCAACTGCTGCAAGGCACCGGCCTGCAAGCGTCACCGCAGGGCAATGGCCTCTACCTGCTGACACCACAGGCCGCGGGCACTGGCCTGGAGCTGAGCGCTACCAGCATTACCGGCCAAGGCTTGGCAGCGACTACCGAAAACAGCGGGTCGTACACCACCGGCACGATGCAGACGGCCACCAAGCTGCCCTTGAGCCTGCGCGAAACCCCGCAGGCCGTCAGCGTGGTCACGCGCAAGCGGATGGACGACAAGGCCATGACCACCATCAGCGATGTGGTCAAAAGTGCGCCGGGGATCTTCCTCAGCAACTCCGGCGGCGCCGGCCGCCCCTCTTTCAGTGCCCGCGGTTTTGACGTCGACAACATCATGTACGACGGCTTCCCCACCAGCTTCCTGACTTACCTGCCCAGCGGCGAAGCCAACCTGGCCATGTACGACCGGGTCGAGATCGTGCGTGGGGCCACCGGGTTGGCCCAGGGCGCCGGCAACCCCGGGGGTGCCATCAACCTGGTGCGCAAGCGCCCGACCAATGAATTCCAGGGCACCCTCACCGGCAGTGCCGGCAGTTGGGACGATTACACCGGCACGCTGGACATCGGCGGCCCATTGAATGAAACCGGCACCCTGCGCGCCCGTACCGTGGTCTCCAAGCAAGACGCCAAAAGCTTCCGCGACTCGGTGGAGAGTGACCATGACCTGTTCTACGGCGTGGTCGACGCCGACCTGAGCGAAAGCACCACCCTCACCCTCGGCGCCTACCGGCAGAAAAACCACACCAACTACATTTGGGGCGGTTTGCCCATGGCCCGTGGCGGCGGCCACCTCGGGCTGCCACGCGACACCTTCCTCGGCCATGACTGGGAATATTCAGACAACCGCACCACCGGCTATTTCGCCACCCTCGAGCAAGGCTTCGCCAACGACTGGACACTGCGCCTGGCGGCCATGCAGACCAAGACCGACACCGACGTGCTGGCCTCTTCGATATGGGAATACGACCGCCACTACCTGTGGACCGAAGCCATGGAGCAAAAGGAAAAAGGCTACGACCTGGCCGTCAGCGGCCCCTTCCAGTTGCTCGGTCAAACCCATGACCTGACCGTTGGCGTCAGCAAGCGCCAGCTGGATTATCGGTCTGGCAAGGCCTGGAGCGATTTCATCGACGACGGCAGCAACCTCTTCGAATGGAACCCCCGCGGCCATGCCAAGCCGGATTACGTCACGGGCCCCAACGGCCTCCCCGAGACCACCACCCAGGACAGCGTCTATGCCAGCAGCCGCCTGCGTTTGACCGACCCGCTGTCGCTGATTCTGGGTGGCCGTCTCGACTGGTACGAATTCGACGACAGCGAAAGCAGCGAAAACAACTACAAGATCACGCGCAACCTGACCCGCTATGCCGGCCTGGTCTACGACCTGGACACCAACCACTCGGTCTACGTCAGCTACACCGATATCTTCAAGCCGCAGACCAGCAAAGGCCTGGACAGTAAAGTGCTCGACCCTGTGGTGGGCGAAAACTACGAAGTGGGCGTCAAGGGCGAGTACTTTGGTGGCGCGCTGAACGCCAGCCTGGCGGTTTTCCAGATCGACCAGAAAAACCGCGCCCAAGAGCTGCCCGACGTCAAAGGGTGCGGGTCAGGCGCCGCCAGTGCCTGCTACGAGGCCGCTGGCCTGGTGCGCAGCAAAGGTATCGACCTCGAAATCCAGGGTGCCCTGACCGACAACTGGCAACTGGCTGCCGGCTACACCTACACCCAGACCAAATATGTCAGCGACGCCAACAAAGCCCGCGAAGGCGAAGACTTCGACCGCGCCAAACCGCGCCAGCTGTTCAAGCTGTCGACGATCTACACCCTGCCCGGTGAACTGCAGCGCTGGCGCGTGGGTGGTGATATCTACCAACAGAGCCGTATCCGCACTTCGGGGGGCGCCGGTTCTACAGCATGGGAAAACCAGCAAGGCTCTTACACCGTGGTGGGGTTGGTGGCAGGCTACAAAGCCAGCGAGCAGTTGGACCTGCAGGTCAACGTCAACAACCTGTTCGACCGCACCTACTACAGCAGCGTGGCCAATGGTGGGTGGAGCCCGTATGACATTTATGGCGACCCACGGAACGTGAAACTGACTGCGCGGTATAGCTTCTAGGAGGCGGCGCGCTTCCCTAACAAATAACGCCATTCACTCATCGAACAACGCAATCTACTGATGTATCAGGGCCCGTGTGGGAGCGGGCTTGCCCCGCGAACACCGGCAAAGCCGGTGCCATACACCGCGAGGCCCTTTCCCCTATCGCCGACCGCAGCGTCGGCGATAGAACATCCTCCCCCGCTTACAACGCATTCATCTCAGCAATATCCCGCGCCACCTGATCCGCAGAGTGGTCAAACATCGCCTGCTCCTGCCCATCCAGCGGCAACTCGATCACCCGCACAATCCCCTCCTCCGCCAGCACACACGGCACCCCCATGGCGATGTCGGTTCGCCCATACTCGCCCTCCAGCACCACCACCGCCGGCAAAATGCGATTTCGCCCATTGGCAATGGCATCCACCATCTGCGCAATCGCTACACCCGGCGCATCACAGGCACTGCCCATTTTCTTCAACCCCAAAATTTCACCGCCCCCCTTGCGCGTGCGCTCCACAATCCGCTCTATCTGCTCGCTGGACAGGAAGTGCGACAACGGCACAGACCCCACCTGGCAGTAGCGCATCAACGGCACCATGCTATCGCCATGCCCGCCCAGCACCAGCGCCGTGATATCCCGAGCAGAAAACCCCGTCTCCTCGGCAATGAAGCACTTCATGCGCGCGGTATCCAGCACCCCTGCCTGCCCGAACACCTTGTTACGGCCCTGCCCGCTGAGCGACCAGGCACGATAGGTCAGCACGTCGACAGGGTTCGACACCACCAGCACCGTCGCCGCTGGCGCATGGCGTTTGATATCCCGCATGACGCCATCGAGAATCGGCAGGTTGATACTCAGCACATCCTGCCGCGACTGCCCCGGCTTGCGCGGCACGCCTGCCGTGATCACCACCAGCTCAGACCCCTCCAGCATTTCGGCCTTGGCCCCGCCGTAAACCCGCGTATCGGACCCAGCCTCGACCGCCGCCTGCCACACATCCAGCGCCTTGCCCTGCGCCAACTCACCCTGCACATCGATCAACGCCAGCTCACGGCAGAACTCATCCCGGGCGATGATCTGAGCCGCCGCCTCGCCCACCATCCCGGCACCCACGATTGATAGTTTGTTCACCTGACACCTCCCAGCGGCGCGTGCCACCAGGAACACGCCTGCGTATAGAGAGAAGTATTGCCTGCTAATGCCCAAAGGCCACCCTGAGGTGGCCAGTGGTCGTTTAAAAGGGGGGACGGTTGGCTTTCAGGCACTACGCCGGTTAATCGGCCGGGCTCTGTTCGCGCTGCGACATCACCTTCCCGCACTGCTCACTGGCCAGGCGGCTGATGATCTGGATCGCTTGATGGATGCCAGCCGTGTTGCGGAAGCTCAGGCGCGGGTTGTGTTCGCATTCCAGCATTTCGTCGTGCTGGACCAAGGCTTCACCGAGCAGTTCTAGGGTCCAGGCGTAGCTTTGAATGGTGGAGAGGCGTTCGTGGTCAGTCATGGGGGGCCTCCTGGGGTTTGGAGGTGGGGTGGAATTGGGTGTTGAGGGGGTAGAAACGGTGGGGGGTGGCGGCCGGCGAAGGGCGGCGGCGGAGAGCGGATGCGAGGATCCTTAATGGACTTAAAGTGAGCATGCATGAGGTCCTTTTCGGTTGAAGCACCACGCTGACCGTCGCCAAACGATTAGGGTGGCAGCTGTACGCGGGTTGGCGAACCGAGGAAAAGGAACCCGGCAGACCCTAAGGTCTCCCACGCACAGCCGCCATTACACGAAACTGCGGACGCAAAAAAAGCGCCTGCAATCGTGATCGGGGCGCCGTTGCGCCTTTTCGTACGGGTCGCCAAACCCGGTCGCGGAATGGTCCGCGACTTGAGCAAGTTATCTGGGTGGGCTTGGTATTGCAAGGTTCGGGGGTGTGTGAATATTCGCCGAGAAGCGTAGGTTTCTCGGCGCTGGCCAAGGACTCTACTGTCGAGGCTGAACGATCAATTCTGGGCAGCGTGGCGCATCCAGCTTCCGATACGTCCCGGCGCTTTTCAGCGGAGCAAGCTACGAATCACCACAAACAGTATTACCGAGCCCACAATCCCAGAGGCGACCAGCCAGCCCGTTGAGGCCATCGCGTGGAAAAACCCAGGGAAGAGTGGCGTCTTCTCAAGCTTCACAAGCACAAGGCAGAGCCATGGCATGAGGATGACGTAAAGCAGTGGAACATAAACGATTGTCTGAAGGACCAGTGTCAGTCCGCCAGCCCAGTCGTTCCAGTCGTGTGGTTTGGCCATGGTGTTTTCCTTTTCTTGAATGGGATGAGTGAATCATCCGCTTCCTACTGCCCTAAACCCAGTTTACGCTCTGGCGTCGGTACAGAGCGAGCAAAGCACCCGCGACAGGCGGGCTTTGCTGAGGATGTTTGGCAGCAGTCATGGACTGCTACCAAACGCTTTACTGGAGACAGACGGACGGTTGTTGGCCGTGAGGGCCCGGTTTACGCGGGGTTGGAATTTGGTGGATTTTTTGTTGTACCTCATAGGGTATCTATAAACAAATCAGCTAGTTATGGCTATCAGTGGAAACGAATCGGGACTTTTGGACTCCATTGAGAACGATGACCAACCGCTTCAAATGCTCAGTGAGGAACGACAGGATCTGTCCGAAAATGGCAGCTAGCGAACCATATACGGCGCTCGTCCATTAAATAACGGCATTGATGGCGGGCCGTTGACTTCAGCGGCCTCAAACCTAGGTCAAGAGCTGCCGGAGACCTGTCGGCATTTGTAACGGATGCCGCTAGCGAACATTCTTCGTACGCTTGCTAGGCTCTGTACGAAATCCCGTGAAATCCAATCGCCGCGCCGCGAACGCTGAGGTTTTGTAGAGTCCCACGCCATCGACGGAAAGGAATTCTGTGATGGCAAAGCGTTATGAACTCTCGGACGAGGCCTAGACTGTGGTCGCCGATCTTTTCACTGAAACCCATAGTCGGGGGCGGCCCCGCCTGAGCGACCGCCTGATGCTGGATGGCGTGCTCTGGGTGCTCTGTTCGGGCGCTGCGTGGCGAGACATGCCCGAGCGCTTCGGACCTTGGTCAACGGTGTATCAACGGTTTCGTGGCTGGCGAAATCAGGGGACGTTCGATCAGATGCTCAAACGCTTGCATCTGAGACTGAATGAGGAAGGCTTGATCGATCTGCAAACCTGGATGATCGACTCAACCGCAGTACGCGCAACCCGAGCCTCATCTGGCGCTCGGAAAAAAGGGGGCCTGACGAGCCTGCCGATCACGCTCTAGGCCGCAGTCGCGGCGGCCTGACAACCAAAATTCACATGCTCTGCGATGCCAACGGAACTCCGTTGCGCTTCCTTCTCTCTGGCGGTCAAGCCAGTGATATCAGCTACGCCCAACCACTGTTGGATGGGGTCAGCATTCCGTCGAGCCAACGAGGCCGCCCGCGTAAACGCTGCAAATGGCTACTTGCCGACAAGGGCTACGACGCTGAAGCGCTACGCCGCTACTGCGACCAACATCGAATGCAGCCCGTCATCCCGATGCGCTCAATGAAGCGCAAACCCAAGCCTGGCTTACCCAGACTGTTTGATCGGCCCAAGTACCGACAGCGCAACATCATCGAGCGCATGTTTGGCTGGCTGAAAGAGAACTGCCGCATCGTGACACGCTTCGACAAGCTCGCAAAAAGCTATGCCGCTATGGTCTCGCTGGCTTGTTCCATGCGGTGTTTGCGACATCTCT